>JAEWED010000170.1 GCA_023389745.1 Actinomycetes bacterium | reverse complement strand
GATGGAGATGGACCGGGTCGACGTCCGCGTGGAGCTGCCGGCGGAGCCGATCCGCGCCGAGTGCGTCCAGGGCGAGGACACGCCGTGTGACGCCCGGGTCGACGGCACGACCCTCACCATCAGCACCGGTCCGCTCGAACCGTTCACGCCGGTCACCGTGCGCGTCGCGTTCCCCGAGGACGCCGTCGCGACCCCCGCCCCCTTCGACGACGAGCTGCCGACCCTGGCGCTCTCGATCCTGGCCGCACTCCTCGCCGCCGGGCTCGGGTTCGCCCTGTACCGCGCGACCCACGAACGGGAACCGGGCTTCCCGGTGCTGTTCGAACCGCCCGCAGGTGTGTCGCCGGCGGTCGGAGTGAAGGTGCTCGACGAGAAGCGATCGAGCGACGAGTTCCAGGCCACCCTGTACGACCTGGGCGACCGGGGCGTGCTGCGCCTCGAGGGCGACGACTCGTCGTGGTCGGTGCACCGGCTCGCCGAGTCGCCCTCGACCCCGCTGTCGAGCGCCGAGTTGGCGATGCTGTCCACCCTCGGGCTGAGCGCCGCCGGTTCGAGCTTCGTCGTCACCGAGAGCGAGTCCACCGGCCGGGTGCTCGGCGAGGCGTCGTCCGCGCTCGCCCGTGGGGTCGACGCCGAGGCCCGCCAGTACCTGGAGCCGTCGGGCTCCGGCTGCATCGTCCGGCTCCTGTCGGTGACGTGCCTGCTCGTCACGCTCGGGATCGTCGGCTTCTACCTCTTCGGCTCCGAGGGGTGGCGTCCCTGGCCGCTGCTCGCCTTCACCGCGGTGTTCTCGCTGGTCTCGATGGGCATGCTCATCGACCCGGGCATCGCCACGAAGCGGACTCCCGAAGGGCGCGAGGTCTGGTCACGCACCGGTGGGTTCGCACGGTTCCTCACGACCGACTCGGCCGAGTCCCGCTTCGACGCCGCGAAGCACCTGGACTGGTACCCCCGGTACCTGCCGTGGGCGCTCGCGCTGGGCTCGGCCGACGCCTGGGGGCGGCGTTTCGAGTCGCAGGGTGTGGCGGTCCCGACGCCGCCGTGGATCCTGTGGACCGGGACGGGGCAGCACTTCTCGACACACCGCATGAGCGACTCGTTCAACGCGGCGATCGCCAGCGCGTCCGCCGCCTACGCTGCCTCGCAGGTCAGCAGCAGCGGTGGCGGCGGCGGGTTCTCGGGTGGATCCGGCGGCGGCGGTGGCGGCGGCGGCTCGTGGTGAACACCGATGGCGTCCAGGGGCGCCACGTCCACCGACAGAGGGCCCACGGACAGAGGAGATTCCCAGCATGTTGATCGTGATCATCGTCGTGGTGGTGCTGATCGTCCTCGTCGGACTGATCGCGGTGACCGCCCTCAACCGTCTGCGGGGTCAGCGGGTCTCGGTCGACGAGGCGTTCGCCGGCATCGACGTGCAGCTCACCCGGCGAGCCGACCTGATCCCGAACCTGGTCGAGACCGTGAAGGGCTACATGACCCACGAGCGCGGCACGCTCGAGGCGGTCACCGACGCGCGAGCGAGCGCCCAGCGGGCCTCGACCGTCGGTGAGAAGGCGGCGGCGGACGGCCAGATGCAGCAGGCGCTGGCCAACCTGTTCGCCGTGGCCGAGGGCTACCCGGACCTCAAGGCGTCGACGAACTTCGCCCAGCTGCAGGCCGAGCTGTCGCGCACCGAGGACCAGCTCGCCTTCGCCCGTCAGTACTACAACGACGCGTGCGCCACGCTGAACCGCACCATGGTGACCATCCCGTGGTCGCTGTTCGCCGGGATGTCCGGTGTCGACAAGGGCGTGTTCTACGACGCCCCGGACGGCCACAGCGCGCCGCCGCAGGTCTCGTTCGGCAGCTGAGCGTTCGTCAGCTGAGCGTTCGGTAGCTGAGCGGGCCTGGCGCGCCGCCGGCGACCACGCGAGCTCCGGAGACCCGGCGGGTCAGTTCGGTGACGCACCGCCGCCGACGTCGTCCCGGCTGACGTTCGGCAGGTCGGACACGGCTCGCAGCAGGCTCTCGTCCCACTGCTCCTGCAGGCGAGCCAGCACCGGTGAGCTCGCCTCGACCCGGAGCTCGTCGAGCTCGAAGGTGCCCGTGCGGTAGGTGCCGACGTCGTAGGGCGGACCGACCGACAGGTTCGCCTGCGCGGTGCTCATCATCGAGCCGAGTCCGATCTTGGCCGCGCTGGCCAGGTCCACGTCGACCCTCGCCGCGAGCTCGAGCATGAACTTGCCGTACTTGCTCTCGCCGATCTGCAGGAAGGGGCGTTCCTCCGAGGCACGGATGTAGTTGCCCTCGGGGTGGACCAAGAGGATGTCGGGTGCCTCGGTGCCGATCTGCCCACCGAGGATGAACGTGGCGGTGGCGTCGGCCCCGACCCGGTCGAGCGCCTCGCGGTGCTGTTCGGTGACCTCCCGGACGAGCCGTCCGACGTACAGGGCAGCCTCGAAGAGGTGCGTCACCGACGCCAGGCTCTCCTGCTCGCTCGCACCCGCGAGGTCCTGGCGGACGCGGTCGAGGACCTGCTGGGTCGTGGCGAGGTTGCCGGCGGACTGGAGCACGAAGAGCCGGTCGGGAAGGGGCTGGATGACGTGCAGCTTGCGGTAGGTGCCGACGTCGTCGATCCCCGCGTTGGTCCGGGTGTCGGCGAGGAACACCAGTCCCTCCTCGAGTCGCATGGCCAGGCAGTAGGTCACAGTCGTCCTTCGTCGGAGGCGGTCGGGCGCCGGTACCGACGAGGTGCGACGCTCAAACCTCGGCGCCGAAGCGGGCCACCACCCGAGCGGGTGCCTCGATGCCGGGACGCAGGTCGCCCGAGCGTCGGGGCCGACCCCACCGGCGTCCGAGGTCGACCGTGCCGGCCCAGTGCGGACCGTCGAGGTCGGCCGGTTCGTCACCCGGGTCGCCGCGGCGCACCTTGGCGGACGCCTCGTCGAGGGGCAGCGCGAGCACCAGCGTGCGGCGCAGGTCGGACTCGCTCGGTGGCCGGCCGTCGTCCCAGGTCGCGACGACGTGGTCGGTGATCAGTCGGAGCGCCGCGAGGTGCTCGTCGGGATCGTCCACGCGCCGACCCGTCCCCCGCACCACCACGCTGCGGTAGTTCATGGAGTTGTGGAACGGCGTGCGTGCCAGCACCAGTCCGTCGACCTCGGTGACGGTCGCGCACAGCTCGACGTCGATCGCCGCGCGCAGCAGCCCGTTCGCCGAGGCGCCGTGCATGTACAGCACGTCGTCGGTCCGACCGAACGCCATCGGGAGCACGAGCGGGCCGTCGTCGGTCATCACGCCCACGTGGGCGATCAGGGCGTCGTCGAGGATCTCGCGGACGGTCGCACGGTCGTAGTCGCCGCGTGCGGCGCCGCGGCGCAGGCGGACCCGATCGCTCGGGGCGGTTGTCGGGGCGTGCTCCATGGCCGTCGAGTCTGTCGGCCGGGACGTGTCCCCGGCGATTCAATTCCGGCGCGACTCGATCGCTGCCTCGCGCCCGACGTCGTTGCCGCCACGACGCTTCGCTGCGTACATGTCCTGATCCGCCCGGGCCATCAGATCGCCGACGTCGTCGCCCTCGATCGCCGAGGCGGTACCGATCGAGACGGTCAGCGGTTCGGGCAGCGTCTCGGGGGCACCGGCTGCGGCGATCGCCTCGAGCAGTCGCCGGGCGGTGGCGAGCGCACCGGAGCCGCCGAGACCCGGGAGCAGGACGGCGAACTCCTCGCCGCCGATGCGTGCGAGCAGGTCCTCGGCGCGCAGCGCGCCCCGCAGGACCTCGACCAGCCACACGAGGACGGCGTCGCCGGTGGCGTGACCGAAGCGGTCGTTGATGGACTTGAAGCGGTCGATGTCGATCACGAGCATCGACAGCTCGCCGTTGCCGAGCAACAGGAGCTGGTCGGTCGACACGCGCATGAACTCCCTGCGGTTGGCCGCCGAGGTGAGCGGGTCCTGGCGGGCCAGCACCTGCAGTTCGTTGCGCAGCCGAGCGGCGATCTCGAGCTCGTCGTTGAGCAGCTGCGTCGTGCTCGCCTCGAGGTGGGTCGAGGTCCATTGGCGGCGCTGCGCCCGGTTGTTGAACGAGAGCATGAACCCGCCCCACGCGAGCGCGACACCCAGGTTGGCCACGAGCGGCACCAGCGGCAACGACGGCTCGCGGAAGCGCCAGACGGACACTCCGACGAGCCCACCCAGGAACAGCGCGGCGAGGATCATCTGCCCGCGGAACCTGCCGGGCACGAGCACGAGCGACGCCAGCATCAGCACGGTGAGGCTGATCGCGTTCGTCGTGGCGTCCTGTGGGCGCAGCACGCAGGCCAGCAGGGCGCTCGCGAACACCGCGAGCTGGGTGAGCGTGAGGATGTACCGGCCGTCGCCGTCGGCGAACGTCGTCGGCCGTCGGGCGATCCGCCGTCCGGTCGCGTAGACGGCCGCCGCCGTCGCCAGGCGGGCCACGAGCAGCGCTGCCCATGGCACACCCCAGCCCAGGCTCTGCAGGTCGATCAGGGAGAACATCGGCAGGACGATCGCGATGATGCGGGTCACCGCCTCAAAGGTCAGCCGGTTCGCCTCGAGCAGCTCGCGGCGGTAGCGGCGTTCGGTGGCGGGCGCGACGAACTCGCCCGTCAGACGATGGATGGCGTACTCGGTGCCCGCTCCCAGGTCGGATCTCGATGTCAGGATTCCCACGACTCATCCATCGGCAGGTCGCCGCCGGAACCGAACACTTTTCTGACGAGGTGGTGCCCGTGCCGGGGAGATCTCCGGTTCAGCGTCCGTCGGCGTCGAGTTGCTGCTCGTCGCTGCCGGGCAGCGCGAGCGCGAGGTCGCCGACGTCGTCCTCGTCGATCACGGCAGTCGTCCCGCGTCGCTCGGTCTCACGACAGGGGCCTCATCGCGTAGCCGGTGTAGCCGTAGTCGCCGCCGTGGTCCCGCCGCAGCAGGATCTCCTCGCTGAGCACGGGAGCGAGCGCTGCCGCGTCGGGGTCGTCGCCCTCCGCGAGCGCCTCGATGCGCTCCGACAGCGGCGTGTAGTACTCGTCCCACCAGTCCGACTCGGGCAGCTCGATCGCTCCCAGCAGCTCGTAGCCGGCCTCGGCGATCGCCTCGCGGTTGTCCTCGCCGGTGCGCATGCCGGGGTACGCCTGCCAGAACGTCCGCGCGGCAGCGGATGGTTCGTCGGTGCGCCACTCGCACTCGGTGATCACGAGCGCGCCGCCGGGAGCCAGCAGGCGACGCCACGCGTCGAGGGCCGCGTCGACGCCCATGATGTAGGCGGCTGCCTCGCACCAGACCAGCTCGAACGCGCCCGACTCGAACGGCAGCGCCTCCATCGGCGCCGTCAGCGTCCGGATCGAGGAGCGCAGCCCGCGCCGCTCGGCCCGTTCCTCGAGCTGCTCCAGGAACGGCCGGTGCGTGTCGACCGCGGTGACCAGGGCGTCGAGCTCCGAGGCGAGCACCAGGCTCGCCGGACCGGGACCTGCGGCGATGTCGAGCGCGTGGACCGGCTCGGGCAGCGGCCGGCAGAGCTCGAGGAGCGCCTTCGTCGTGGCGGCGGAGCCGGGACCCTGCCGAGGGAGCCCGGCGTGCAGCTCCCAGAAGATGTCCTCGTGCGACATGCGACGACGGTAAACGATGGCGACCCGGCGATGCCCCGGGTCTCAGTCGTGCCCGCCGTCGAGCGCCGAGGCTCGATCCGGCGTGGCCGCCGCCTCGACGATCGACGCCAGCGCCTCGGGCGATGCGTCGACCAGGGCGCGGCGCCCGTCCGCGTCGGCCGGACCCAGGAACGCGACGGCGGTCTCGACCGCCAGCACGGCGCGGTGGGTCGCGGAGCGGGTGCGCAGCACCTCGGGCAGGTCGCGCTCGGGACGATCGAGCGTGCGGGCGGCGGCACGGATCGCCGCCTGTTCGTCCTGGTCGGCCCCGGAGGCGAACCGGAAGCGCCACTGCTCGACCCTGGTCGCGACGGCGCCGGACGGATCGACGTCGGGTCGCACACCGGTGGCGGTGAAGATGCGGCAGTCGTAGGTCCGGCACGTCCGGGGGCGGTGGTCGTAGATGGAGCACGCCCCGTCGACCAGCATCGGGCACCGGCCGTGCTCGTCGTAGCCCATCAGCTGGTGACCGTCGGGCAGCCCCGGCGCGGGGAACCGCACCTCGGCCGGGATGTGCGCCAACGCGTCGGTGTCGTCGGGTGTGAGGTGGATGAACTGCGACGCCTCGCAGCATCCGGTGCAGGTGCCGCACGGGACGTCCGCGTCGACGGTGCCGTCGATGGCGGCCAGCGTGCCGTGCCACCAGTCCGAGAACGTGCCGGCGTCGAGTGGGTCGGCGTCGAGAGGGTCGGTGTCGAGCGGGTCGGCACCTGGGTTCGATCGGTGAGCGCCCACGGCCACGAGCGTACGGCGCCCGGCGGGGCCGTGGGCGCGGTCCCCGGCCGGTGCGAGCGCCGCCGCTACCGTCGCACTGGCGAGCGTTCGTTCACGATCCGCACGCCGCCGCCGAAGGGGGAACGATGAGTCTGCGAGCGGGAGAACGATCGTGAGGTGGGGCTCCCGGAACCGGGACCACGACCGCCAGTGGAACCGCGCCGTCGAGTCGACCCCCGTCCCCACGACCGCTGACGAGGTCCGGCCCGCCCGACCGACGATGCGCGAGCGCATGAACGGCGCGCCCCCGTGGCTGCTGCCCTACACGTCGATCGTCATCACACGCGTCGCGGTCGCGGTGGGCCTCGGGTACGTCGCCTACTGGAGCTTCGTGCACCTGACGAACCTGGTCGCGATGATCGCCCTGTCGCTCTTCTTCTCGATGGCCCTCGAGCCGGGTGTCTCCTGGCTGCACGAGCACCGCGGCATGCGTCGCGGTGCTGCGACCGGGGTCATGTTCGCGGGCATCGTCGCGGTCTTCGGCGTGATGATCGCGCTGCTGATCCCTCTGACCGTCGAGCTCACCCAGGACGTGGGCACGTCGATCCCGCACTGGGTCGACCAGTTCAACGACTGGATCGACGGCGTCGCGAAGGACTCCGACCTGATCAGCGACGACGCCAGCAAGCAGCTGTCGTCGCAGATCTCGAACGGGGTGAAGAACTGGTTCGAGACCTCGGCCGGCTCCGCGTTCTCGATCGCCACGACCGGCCTGTCGTTGGTGTTCAACCTGCTGACCGTCGGGCTGTTCACCTTCTACCTGACCGCCAACGCGCCGAAGGTCCGCGCCGCGATCGCCGGGCGGCTGCCGTCGGAGCAGCAGCGCCGGTTCCTGTGGACCTGGGACGTCGCGATCAAGCAGACCGGCGGCTACTTCTACTCGCGCGTGCTGCTCATGATGATCAACGGCGGGTTGTTCTTCATCGTGATGACCCTGGTCGGCACCCCGATCGCGTACGGCATCCCGCTGTCGCTGTTCTGCGGCTTCGTCGCCGAGTTCATCCCGGCGATCGGCACCTACATCGGTGCGGCGATCCCGCTCGTGTTCGTGCTGGCCGAGGTCGGCGTCGCCCAGGCGATCATCGTGCTGGTGTGGACGATCATCTACCAGCAGCTCGAGAACGCATGGCTCAGCCCGCGGCTCAGCGCCAGGACGATGAGCCTGAACGCGGGTGTCGCGTTCGGCGCAGCGCTCGCCGGCGGCGCGCTCTTCGGGGCGATCGGAGCGTTCGTGGCGCTGCCCGTCGCCGGGATGATCACCGCGTTCATCGGCGCCTACGGCCGCAGCTACGACGTGATCGAGCACGCGGATGCGACCGGCGGATCGACCGGCACCGAGGGCGGGACGCCAGCACCTGGGACCGCCTGACCACGGTGGCTCAGGAGCCCTCGGTCATCAGCCCCATCATGTACTCGTCCATCGAGATCGTGACCTCGGGCGCCGGCGCGGTGACCTCGACGGGCACGCCGTGGTCCGAGAAGTCCATCTCGTAGTGGTAGAGCGCCGGACCCGCCGGCACGCCGTGCAGCAGCAGGTCGTAGGACACACGTCGGATCAGGCCGTCCGGGCCGACCCAGACGTTCATCTCGGTCGTCTCGTCGAACATCTCGGCGGCGTCCGCCGCTGGGCCGGTCAGACCGCCGCTCGCCAGGACGTCGGCCATGATCCGGGCGACGTCGATCGTGTAGCGGTAGTGATCCGCCTCGACGCCGTCGACGTCCTCGGTGCCGACGTGCTCGACGTCGTCGCTGATCTGCTCGAGCGCACGCAGGGTGTTGGTGCTCTGCTCGCCGAACGCCGTCGGATCGACCCCGGTGAGCCCGGTCAGGCTGGCAGCGTCGAGGTGGACCCACTCCTTGCCCTCGGGCAGGTCCGGGAAGCGGTAGTAGACGGCGCCGTCGACGATGAGCATCGTGACCTCGCCCATCGGCTCGATGTGGAGGGTCGCCTCCTGGTACCTGCCGTCCGCCGTGGTCGCCGAGGTCATGTCGACCACCGGGCGGCCGTCGACGGTCATCAGCATGGTCATCCGGTAGCTGGGCTGCTCCGCGGTCCGCCGGACCGCCTCGCGCAGCGCAGCAGCGGGGGTGGCCGTGACGAGGGTGGTCCCAGACCCCTCTGCGCCAGACCCCTCTGCGCCGGCGCCCGAGGCTGACGCGTCCGCACGCGGCTCGCTGCGGGCTCGGTCGGCGACCGGCTCGCCGGTGTCGCCACAGCCCACCACCACGATCGCCGCGACCGCCAGCGTCGCAGCGGTCACCCGCTGACGTCGGGAACGCATCTGCATGGTCTCGGCCTCCGATCGGTGCTGAAGGCAGTATCGACCAGATCGTGCGAGGTCTGTAGGGAGCGGCCTGTCCCGGTGGTGGATGCCCTCAGGACCCGGACGGGTCACGCTGCAGACGGGCCGCGTAGACCGCCGCTTCGGTCCGCCGACTCATCCCCATCTTCGCGAGCAGGTTCGACACGTAGTTCTTCACCGTCTTCTCCGCCAGGAACAGCTCTTCGCCGATCCGGCGGTTGGTGTACCCCTGCGCGAGCAGGTCGAGCACCCGGCGCTCCTGGGGGCTCAACGACGCGAGACGCTCGTCCTCCTGGGCGTCCCGGCGGATCCGTTCCGTGACCCGCTCGACGAGCGAGTCGTCGATGAGCGACCGACCCGCCGCCACGGTCCGGATCGACTCGACGATCGCGGACCCGCGCACCTGCTTGAGCACGTAGCCCGACGCTCCGGCCACCACCGCCTGGACGAGGGCCTCGTCGTCGTTGAACGAGGTGAGCATCACACAGGCGATCTCGGGGTGCGCGGAGCGGAGCTCCCGACAGACCTCGACGCCGCTGGCATCGGGGAGCTGGACGTCGAGCACGGCCACGTCCGGGCGGTGCAGCGCGATCCGGTCGAGCGCCTGCTCGGCCGTGCCCGCCTCGCCCACCACCTCGATGTCGGGTTCGGCCTCGAGCAGGTCACGCACGCCGCGGCGGACGATCTCGTGGTCGTCGAGCAGGAACACCCGGATCGTCGAGTCGGTCATCGGCGCGAACTCCATGCCCGGACAGCTTGGACCGCGTCCGGTCCGCTGCAACAGGGCCGAAGGTCCTCACGGCGGGCCCGCACGGGCGTGTCGTCCGGCACGGCGCGGTTGCCCGCCGCTGTCCGTGATCCTGCCCCAGCCCCAGCCCCGGCCCCCGCCCCCGGCCCCGCCCCCGCCCCCGCCCCCGCCC
>JAEWED010000152.1 GCA_023389745.1 Actinomycetes bacterium | reverse complement strand
CCTGACCAGGTCGGCTCCGACCTGACCACGCTGCCGGCGCCGTCACCGAACCAGCGCGGTCACCGAACCTGCGCGGTCACCCGATCCGCGCGGTCACCGAACCAGCGCGGTCACCAGAGCCGGTGCTCGCGCCCGATGCCCCAGATCACCTCGGCGGCGTCGCCGAAGTAGTACCAGGGGTCCTCTGTCAGTCGGCCCGGGTTCCAGCCCAGCAATGCCAGCAGCTCGGCGGTCCGGGGGTCGCCGAACAGGTGCAGGGCGAACGCGAACTCGTTGCGGGCCGAGAACCCGTCGGGATCGAGCCGGTGTGAGGGGTCGAGCAGCCTCGAACGATCGAGCGCGGCGACGACCTCGTGCGCGCTCCACTGATTGGGCGTCCAGCGTTCGTCATCGACCATCACCTCGATGTGGCATCGGGCGACGAGCGAGTGGATCGGGTCGCCGATCGGCGCTGCGGCGGACAGCCCGAGCGCGAAGTCCCGCATCTGGTCGACCGACCCCCACCACTTCGGAGCGAGGATCTGCAGCATCTGGTGTGCCGCGGTGGAGCTCGATCCCACGAGTCGCTGCACCTGCCGGAACCGGTCCCAGGCCTCGTCAAGGGCGATGCCGAGGCCCATCGAGGAGATGAGCGAGATCTCCCAGAGGAGCGGTTCGTTCGGATCGAGGCGGACGCCCCGCATCAGCTCGGTGTCGGCCTCGCGCAGCAGCGCATGGAACCGGTCGAACGAGTCGTCACCGACCGTGTGCGCACGGCCATGGCCGCGCACCGTCCAGGCGACTCGCACCAGCGCCATGCCTCGAACCGCGCAGGCGATCGCCGATCCCGGCTGCAGCGAGACCCACTCGTCCAGCCACGGCGCCAGCGTGTCGTCGGACTCGGGCGCCAGGCGGATCATGGCGCTGCGGGTGGCCGGATCGGTCGACTGGGCGAAGAGCCGGTCGAGCTGCTGCCAGTCGCCCGAGGTCCACGCTGCGAGCGCTGCGGCACGCCACGGCTCGCCGAACGTCGGGTCGAACTCCAGCGTCGGAGTGCCGCCTGCCGCCCGCTTCCTGCGCCCCTCTCGCATGGCAGCGCATCGTAGGCGAGAGGTTGTCGGCTGAACGGAAGAACCGGCCCGGCCGTGCGGCTGCCACTCGCGGGCGCCCGGTCGGCCACGGCGTCGGTGTCACAGCCCGTCTCTAGGGTTGGTGCCAGGTCGTTCACTTCCCCCAGTTCGCCGGCTGTCGTGTCGGCGGTGTGGAGCGACCGGTCGTCGTGCCGCCGGCTCACCGTGGCACTGCTGATTGGTTCTTCTGTTGGGGGAGGCGCGCTCGTGTCGCTGCTCGATCATCCACCACCGGGTCCGCCCGGGTCACCCATCTCCGGGGCGCCGCCGCTGGACCCGTTGCTCGCATCCGACGCCGAGCTGCTCGGTGAGCTCGATGCGATCGAGGCCGAACAACGCCGCCTCGACGCGCGCCGCATGGCCGCCCTGGCCGAGACGCATCATCGTGCGGTCACCGAGCGCAAGGCGGGGCTGCGGTTGAAGGCGTACCTCGGTCACGTGCATCACGTTGCGGGTGCGACGTCGGCTCGGCAGGTTGCGACGGCGAGGAAGCTGCGGGTCCTGCCGGAGATCGCCGACGCGCTCGAGCTGGGGTTGATCACGTTCGATCACGCGGCTCTGTTGGCTCGGTTGTGTGTGCCTCGGGTCGAGGCGGTCATGGTCGAGCTGCAACCACGGTTCATCGAGCTCGCACTGGTCGAGCGGTTCGACCAGTGGGCCCACACCGTTCGCGGCCTGGTCTCGTTGGCAGATCAGGACGGCCCCGGACCGGGCCCGCTGGGCGAACCACAGAACCGTCTACGGATGACCGACGGCCTCGACGGCGCCCTGCACCTCGACATCGACCTCTACGGCGCCGCGGCGGCGAAGGTCCGCGCGTCGCTGCTGAAAGAGGGTGAGCGTCAATGGCGTCACCAGACCCGCCGACCACAACCCGACACCGACGGCAGCAACACCGAGGCCGATGGTGTTGAAGGCTCGGCCGACGATGCCTCGGACTCCGAGACCGGGGAGGGCGTCTCGGCGTGTGAGCACGACGGGACCTTCGCCGAGTACCCGCAACGCAGCCTGCTGTTGGCTGACGGGTTGGTCGAGTTGATCGGCAAAGGCCTGGTCGCCCGGGCGAACGGGAAGATGCCGGTCACCGATGTCACGTTGATCGTTCCGGCGTCGGGGCCGCTGCAGGGGTGGACCCCCGACGGGGTCCAGTTGCAGGACGGGACCGTGCGGCGCCTGTTGTGCAATGCGATCTTCACGCCGGTCGTGGTCGGCAACCTGGGTGTCCCGCTCGACATGGGGTTGGGTAAGCGCCTCTACGACGCGAACCAGAAGAAGGCGATCATGGTCCGCGACGGCGGCTGTGGGAACCCGGGCTGTCCCCTGCCGTGGGAGTGGTGTGAGATCCACCACGTCGAGCACTGGAAGCACGACGGACCCACCGACCTGCCCAACGGACTGCCGGCGTGCAGCTTCCACCACGATCTCTGGCACTCCGAGGGCTGGTCCGTGCAACCGGATCCCGACACCCACCACCTCGATCAGGGGTTCATCATCATCAACCCCGACGGCGACATCCTCCGCTCACAACGCCACGGCGTCGCCCGACCCCTCACCCTCGGACTCGACGACGACTGAGCCTCGACGGCTGAGACACGACCCACATGGGCAGCAGCGCTGCGGGGTTCACGGCCGCCTGAGCACGAGACCGCCCTGAGCAAGAGAACCGGCTGACCCCGATGCGATCTGGCCCGGACGGGTCGGGTCCGACGAACGCTGTCCGGCACGGGTGACACCGCCGACGATGCCTGCCATCCCTGCGACGGGAGGCACTCCGTCGCGCCCGCTGGGGATCGGGGATAGTTCCTGTCTCGAGGTCCTGGCTCACGCCGCATCGTCAGGAGCGCCGGTACGTTGCCCGGGATGACCTCGGAGTCGGGATCGTTGCCGCGGTGGCGCCGGATGCGGGCGGTCATGCTGCGCGCCTTCGGCCTTGGTCGGCTCCGAGTGGTCGACGGCGAGCTCGCTGCACCCAGGGCGTTCCTCGAACTTCGCCCACTCCTGACCATCACGTCGGACGGACTCGTCCTCGCCGTTCGGCCGATGTCCACCACCGGCAGCCCACTGGAGCTGCGGTCGTGGAAGGGTGACTGGCAGCTCATCGTGCACCCGTTGTGGCGCGGCGCTGCACGACTGGCCATCAGCGGTCGCGACGGGGGCTACACGGGCCGGATCGCAGGTCGTTGGCCGCTGGGCTATGCCGACGCGATCACGGAGCTCGTCGATCGTCTCCGAGTGGACCCGGCCGCCCAGGTCGGGCTGTCGGATCCACGAGCGGTGGCCGAGGTCGTGGCGATCCTCGACGGGCACGCGCTCGGCTGGCCCGTCGCAGCATCGAAGCGCTCCGCTGTGGTGGGCAAAGCGATCACGGCGCTTCGTGCACGCCGGCCAACGCCGATCTGACGGCTCGCTCCATTCCGCGACGCCCCGGTCGGACCGGTGCTCACGCCCGAACGTTCGACCACTTGGTCGATCGCAGCAGGTCGTCGTCGAGCGCGTCGCCACCCCTGGTGAACCAGGTCGCCGCGACCACCGGGATCCGCCGCCCGTCGACGATCAGGTACGACATGTCGGACTTGGTGCTGAACGGATAGTGCCGGGAGCGCATCGGCACCCCCAGCGGCGCATGGAAGGTGCGGAATCGGTTCCGGACCTCGATCCCATGGGGGCCGATCCGAACCCGTGGCCGGAACGCGGTGAGTACCACGACGGTGAACGCGACCGCGCTGACGGCGACGCCGACCTCCGGGTGACCGGCCATGCCGAACGCGGCGAGCACGAGCCCCGGCAGCCCGATCGTGATCAGGTCGCCGGTGATCAGCACGCCCCACACGCTGCAGCGGTAGGTGCGCACGACATCCGTCCCAGCTCTCCGCCCCGTCCTCGACAAGGCGCCGAGCATACGAAGGACAACCGTGCAGCGTTCAGCTTCGTTCAGGCGTGACTCCCTCGACGTCCCGGTCGGCGTGCGTGCACACCCAAGCGTTCGTCATGACGCTCTGGGCGCTGATCCGGGACCTGTTCCTCGGACGCTTCATCGAAGTCTCCGCCAGTCGAGGGTGGATCAACCACGACTACGGTCACTGCCGGACCGATGCTGACCGCCAAGTCGCCCCTTCAGAGTGAGCAGCGCAAATGTGGTGTCAGCGGCACCTTCTGGCGCGACTCGACTGCGGCTTCCGGGATCAGACCTCTCTGCTCGGCGGCGAGAGCGGCGTGCTGAAGCTCGCTCGAGGTGGGACGACCTTCGTCTGGCCCAATCCGTTCCCACAGGCCTGCGTTGGCGGTGGCTCTGTCGCTCTCGCCGTCATCAACGTCGCTGACGTCGTCCGGAACGGACCACCAGTGGCGATTGCAGTGTTCACGACCATGTTCCTGATCCTCGGCTACATGGGCGTGCGGTTTCTGCTGGTCCGAGTTCAGATCGGAGACGACATCACGAGATGCGTGGGTTTCGTCCGGTGTGTTCGGATCCACAATCGTGATGTCCAGCGAGTGCACGTGATCGGTGCAGCCACGCCGTTCCCCCAATGCGTTGTCGAGTGCGCCGGCGTTGGCTCGGTGACGCTACCGATGGCGCTCAACGGGTCGCTGCGATCCGTGGAGAGGCTTGCGCAGCTGCTGGACGAGCGTCTGGTGCCCGACCTGAGCAGATAGCGCGGCGGCAGGCGCACCAACCCAAGAAACGGTGGCACCCCTGCCGTCGTCAGGAAGACGCCCGGGACGGCTGCGCCGGCGTGCGTGCCCTCGGCAGGATTCGAACCTGCGCACACGGCTCCGGAGGCCGATGCTCTATCCCCTGAGCTACGAGGGCGCACTGCGGGCGGTGTGACCGGTGGAACCGGTTACGGGAGCCCGGGCCGCAGACGTTACCATCCGACGACCGACCCTCCGCACACGGCTTCCGACGGGATCAGCATGCGCAACGAACTGACCGACTCCCTCCGTCGGGTCCTCACCGACCTCGGCATCGAGCCACCGACCGACATCCACCTCGAGCAGCCGGCCCGTCGCGAGCACGGCGACTTCTCGACGAACGTCGCGCTCACCTCCGCCAAGGCCGCGGGTCGTCCGCCGCGCGAGCTGGCCCAGGACATCGTCGACCGGCTCACCGCGGACCTGCCCGAGCACGTCGTCGGCGTCGAGATCGCCGGGCCGGGCTTCGTGAACTTCCGCCTCGACGACACCTGGCTGCACGACATGGTCCCGACCGTCGTCGCCGCCGGAGCCGACTTCGGCCGCTCCTCGATCGGTGCCGGTCGCCGCGTCATGGTCGAGTTCGTCTCGGCCAACCCGACCGGCCCCGTGCACGCCGGCCATGCCCGTGGCGCCACCTACGGCGACGCGCTCGCCCGGCTCTTCGAGTTCACCGGTCACGACGTGAGCCGGGAGTTCTACATCAACGACCGCGGCGTGCAGATGCAGACGTTCGCCGAGTCCCTCGCTGCTCGCAAGGCCGGCTCGACCCCAGCCGAGGGCGGCTACCAGGGCCAGTACATCACCGACTGGGCGGCGCTCATGCCGGAGGACGCCGATCCGCTCGAGTGGGGCTACGCCCACGCCCTCGAGGACCAGCGCCTCACCCTCGAGCGGCTCAACGTGCACTTCGACACGTGGTTCTCCGAACGCGAGATGGTCGACACCGGTGCCATCGACGTCACTCTCGCGGATCTGCGCGAGCGGGGTGTGGTCTACGACGAGGACGGCGCGGTGTGGCTGCGCTCCACCGACTTCGGCGACGACAAGGACCGCGTGCTCGTCAAGAGCGACGGCGAGTACACCTACCTGCTGCCCGACATCGCGTATCACCGCGACAAGTTCGCCCGGGGCTTCGGCCTGCTGGTCAACGTCTGGGGTGCGGACCACCACGGCTACGTGCCGCGCATGAAGGCGGCCGTGCAGGCACTCGGCCACGACCCGTCCGACCTCGAGGTCGTGATCACCCAGCTGGTGCGCCTGGAGCGCGACGGCGAAGAGGTCAAGATCTCGAAGCGCTCGGGCAACCTCATCACGCTCAGCGACCTGCTCGACGAGGTCGGTGTCGATGCGGTGCGCCTGACCTACCTGCTGCAGTCGGTCGACTCGCCCCAGACCGTCGACCTCGACCTCATCGTCTCGCAGTCCAACGAGAACCCGGTCTTCTACGTGCAGATGGCGAACGCCCGCCTGCACTCGATCGACCGCGTCGCCGCCGAGCGCGGCCTGACCCGCCTCCCGCTGGCTGACGTCGACCTCTCGGTGCTCACCCACGAGCGCGAGCTCGACATCCTCCGGCAGCTCTTCGTGCTGCCCGACGTCGTCGAGCTGGCCGCACGCGAACGGGCACCGCACAAGGTGACGACGTGGGTGCGCGAGCTCGCCGGGGCGGTGCACGGCTTCTACCACGACTGCCCGATCCTGCGCGACGACGTGCCCGAGCCGCTGCGCCAGGCGCGGTGGTGGTTGGCCGCCGCGGCGGGCAACGGGCTGCAGGTCGGACTCGACCTGCTCGGGCTCGACGCGCCCGAGCAGCTCTGAGGCCGTCGTGACCGAACCAGAGGTGACCGAACCGGCGTCCTCCACCGCGTCCCTGCGCGACCACAGGGACAGCCCGCTGCCCTTCGACCTGCTGCCCGACACCGCCGTCGCGGCACCCGACGGCCGCTTGAGCATCAGCGGCGTCGACCTGCTCGACCTGGCCGACGAGTACGGCACGCCCGTGTTCGTC
>JAEWED010000138.1 GCA_023389745.1 Actinomycetes bacterium | reverse complement strand
GGACTACACGGGCACCGGGAACACGCTGAACATGCGGAACCCGCACGTGCTCCAGCTCGTGATGGACTCGCTCCGCTACTGGATCGAGGAGATGCACGTCGACGGGTTCCGCTTCGACCTCGCGGCGACGCTGGCTCGCGAGCTGCACGACGTCGACCGGCTCAGTGCGTTCTTCGACCTGATCCAGCAGGACCCGGTGGTGTCCAAGGTGAAGCTCATCGCCGAGCCGTGGGACGTCGGCGAGGGCGGCTACCAGGTCGGCAACTTCCCGCCGCTGTGGTCGGAGTGGAACGGCCGCTACCGGGACTGCGTGCGCGACGTGTGGCGCGGATCGACGGACCACCTGGGCGAGTTCGCGGCGCGACTGACCGGGTCGTCGGACCTGTATCAGGCGGGGGGTCGCCAACCGCACGCGAGCATCAACTTCGTCACCGCCCACGACGGCTTCACGCTCACCGACCTGGTCAGCTACGAGCACAAGCAGAACTGGGCGAACGGCGAGGAGAACCGCGACGGCACCGACGACAACCGCTCGTGGAACTGCGGTGTCGAGGGGCCGACCGACCTGCCCGAGGTGCTCGAGCTGCGTGCCCGCCAGCGACGCAACCTGCTGACCACGCTCACGGTGTCGCAGGGGGTGCCGATGCTGCTCGCCGGCGACGAGCTCGGACGGACCCAGCAGGGCAACAACAACGCGTACGCACAGGACAACGAGATCTCGTGGCTCGACTGGTCCGACGTCGATGACGACCTGCTCGACTTCACCCGGCGTCTGGTCGAGCTGCGACGCTCGAACCCGGTGCTGCAGCTGCGCAGCTTCCTGAGCGGCACCCGCGCCGAAGGGGCGGCCCTGCCCGACGTCGCGTGGTTCACGGCGTCCGGTGCGGAGATGTCCTCCGAGGACTGGGACGCCCGGACGGGTTTCGTCTCGCTGTGGCTCAACGGCGACATCCACGACGTCGGGCCCCGCGGCGAGGCGATCCAGGGCGCGACGCTGCTGCTGGGCTTCAACCTGGGCGAGGCGACCACCGAGTGGCATCTGCCCGACGAGCGCTGGGGCCGCGGCTGGACCCGGGCGCTCGACACCGCCGTGAACGGCGAGCCTCGGCACGGTTCGCACCGGGCGGGCGAGGTGGTCGACCTGGCCGGACGGTCGATCGTCGTGCTCCGCCAGGACGACGCCGCGCACTGACGCCCTGCGTCGATCGGTCGGTCGGTCGGTCGGGCAGCCGGCTCAGCGGGCGCGTCGTGCGCTGAAGCGACCGTCGTCGTGACGGGTCACGGTGAGCCCCATGTCGAAGCACTCGCTCAGCAGCTCGTCGTCGAGTGCCGCGGGCAGGGCGCCGTTGCGGACCACCGTGCCGGCGCGCAGGGCGAGCAGGCGGTTGAACGACGCCGGGATCTCCTCGACGTGGTGGGTGACCAGCACCATCGGCGCCGCGAACGGGTCACGGGCCAGGTCGTCGATGCGCTCGACGAACGCCTCGCGGCCTGCCAGGTCGAGCCCGGCGGTGGGCTCGTCGAGCAGCAGCAGCTCGGGCTCGGACATGAGCGCCCTGGCGAGCAGGACACGCTGGCGCTCGCCGGAGGAGAGCGAGCCGTAGGGACGTCGGGCGGCGAAGCCGACGCCCTGCGCGTGGAGCAGCTCGTCCGCCCGTGACCGGTCCGCGTCGTCGTAGTCGTGCCACCACGGCTCGAGCGCGGCGTACTTGGCGCACATCACGACGTCCGAGGCGTCGAGCTGCGGTCGGATCATGTCGGCCATCGAGGCGCCGACCACCGCGATGCGTCGGCGCAGCCGCCGCACGTCGGTCGATCCGAGCCGTTCGCCGAGCACCTCGACGCTGCCGGCGCTCGGATGCTCGTAGAGCGACGCGATCCTGATCAGCGAGGTCTTGCCGCTGCCGTTGGCGCCGAGCAGCACCCAGCGGTCCGCCGCGTCGACGGTCCAGTCGACCTCGTGCAGCAGGTCCCGGCCGTCCCGGGTGAGCGTCACGGCCTCGAGGCGCAGCACGGTCCCGCAGCCGTCGCGTTCGTCGACCTCGGCGGCGGCGCTCACCGGGTCAGCGCGTCCGATTCGTCACCGAAGCGCTCCTCGAGGGCGAGCTCCATGGCCTGGTTGAGCAGTTCGAGCCCGACGAGGGCCGCCTCGGCCTCGGTCTCGTCCAGACGCCCGAGCAGGCGGTCGAGCCCGGCACCGACGACCTCGTCGCCCGCGGTGACCGCGGCGGTCCCTGCGTCGGTGATGCCGAGGCGGACGCGGCGCCGGTCGTCGGGGTCGGTGGTGCGCGACACCAGGCCGCGCGACTCGAGCCCGTCGACGACCGAGGTCACCGTCGGGGGAGTGACGCCGAGCAGCGCCGCGACGTGTGCCGCGGGTCGGTCCCGGACGCTGAGGAACACGAGCACCCGGTACTGGGGGAGGGTCAGCTCGGCGTCGGCGAGCGCAGTCCCGGCGACCTTCGCGAGCCGAGCTGCGGCACGGACGGCGTCGACCGATCTCGCGGAGGTGGGCTGGCTCATCGCGACGAGCGTAGGTGAGGTTCCCGACGCCCCAGAATCCGTCCGGCCGGATCCGACCGGCAATGATGTCGGGCGTGAAACCCCTCTCCCGCTCCGGGCGGCCGCGAGCCACGGGACGACGCCGGGTGACCGTCGTGTCGCCGCACTTCGACGACGTGCCGCTGTCGCTCGGCCAGAGCCTGCGCGACGGCGTGTTGTCGACCTGCCAGGTCGACGTCAGGGTCGCGTTCGGTCGCACCAACTGGACCTCGTGGGTCCATCCGACCCCGGGGCGTGCCCGGGCGGTCGGCGCGTGGCGTCGTGCCGAGGAGACCGCCGCATCGATCGTGTTCCGGTACCGGTGGACCGCCGCAGGCTGGGACGAGGTCATCCTGCGTGGCTCGGCGACCGGCATGCTGGCCCCGGAGCAGATCCTCGACCCGTCGGTCGACCTGGGCGACGAGCCGCTGGTCGGCGAGGTGGCGGAGTGGCTCGAGCTGGTCGCCGGACCGGGGAACGAGTCGGCCCCGGACCTGCTGCTGGTGTGCGCGGGCCTGGGTGGCCACGTCGACCACCGGATCGTCGCCAGGGCCGCTGCGGGTCTGGTCGGTCGGCTCGCGTGCCCGGTCGGCTTCTACGAGGACCGGCCCTACGTGTCGCACCTGAGCACCGAGCAGCGCGACCAGCAGCTCGCCGATCTGGCCCTCGAGCTCGAGCCGGTCGACGTCTCCGGAGCCGTGTCGCGCTCGACCCAGATGCGGGCGCGTCGCTGCTATCCGAGCCAGATGGCACCCTTCTTCGAGGAGGCGATGGACCTGGATCGTGTCGCCGACGCGCGTGAGCGCGTGTGGTTCCCGGTGGGGACCGCCCCGGCCTGGCTCTGAGGCCGACCTGATCGGTCCTCGACCCAATTGCCATCGGCGGGGTCGTCGGACCAGAGTGTCCGGATGCAGATCGGCGTACTCGGAGCAACAGGACCGGCCGGAAGTGGTCTCGCCACTCGGTTGGCCGCGTCAGGGTTCGATGTGGTGCTGGGATCCCGGTCGAAGTACCGGGCTCTCGAGGTCCGCGACAAGATCGCGGCGAAGTGGTCCGACCGCGAGCTCTCGCTCGAGGCGGGCGACAACCACGAGGCCGCCTCGGCCGAGGTCGTGTTCATCGCGACGCCGTGGGACGCTGCCGCTGCGACCGCCAAGGAGTGCGAGCGGGAGCTGAAGGGCAAGGTGGTCATCTCGATGGCGAACGCGCTCGCGAAGGTCGGCCACGAGTTCCAGCCGCTGGTGCCGCCGCGTGGTTCGGTCGCCGCGTCGGTGCAGGCCGCGATCCCGCGTTCGCTGGTGGCGGCCACGATGCACCACGTGCCGGCGAAGGAGCTGGGCGACATCGCACACCCCGTCGAGTCCGACGTGCTGGTGTGCTCCGACCACCCCTCGGCGACCGCGACGACGATCGACATCGTGTCGAAGATCCCGGACCTCCGTGCGGTCGATGCCGGTGAGCTGTCCAACGCCGCGCCGATCGAGGCGTTCGCCGCGGTGCTGCTGCAGGTGAACGTGAAGTACAAGACGCGCGTCGCCATCCGGTTCACCGGCCTGCCGGCCTGAGGCAGTAGGGGCCTGCCGGCCTGAGGCACGGGCGGCCTGCCGGCCTGAGTCGGTGCCCGTGGGCGGGCGCCGGTAGCCTGCCTCGCCGTGCGCCTCTACGACACCGCTCGACAGTCCGTCGTCCCGTTCGAGCCCTCGGACAAGATCGTCTCGATGTACACGTGCGGGATCACCCCGTACGACTCCACCCACCTGGGCCACGCGGCGACCTACCTGACCTACGACGTGCTGCAGCGTCGGCTGCGCGACCTCGGTCACGAGACGCGCTGCGTGCGCAACATCACCGACGTCGACGACAGCATCCTGCCCAAGGCGCGTGAGCTGGGCGTGCACTACCTGGACCTCGCCGCGTCGGAGCTCGCCCGCTTCGACGCGGACATGGTGCGACTCGGGATGATCCCGGCGTGGTCGGAGCCTCGTGCCACCTCGGCCATCGCCGACATCCGCGGCTTCATCGGCATGGTGCTCGACCGCGGGTACGCCTACGCCGAGGGTGGCTCGGTCTACTTCGAGGTCGGCAAGTACGAGCGCTTCGGGGAGATCAGCCACTACTCGCGCGACGAGATGCTGCGCCTGGCCGCCGAGCGCGGCGGCAACCCGGACGACCCGAACAAGCGCGACCCGCTCGACTTCGTGCTGTGGCAGCCGAGCCTGTCGGACGAACCGGCGTGGGACTCGCTGTGGGGAGCGGGGCGACCCGGCTGGCACATCGAGTGCTCGGCGTTGTGCCTGCGCGAGCTCGGCACGACCATCGATCTCCACGGCGGCGGGGCGGACCTGATCTACCCGCACCACGAGTGCGAGGCGGCGCAGTCCGAGGCCGCGACCGGCGAGCCGCTGGTGCGCCACTGGATGCACCAGGCGATGGTCCGCATGGACGGCGAGAAGATGTCGAAGTCGCTCGGCAACCTGGTGTTCGTCTCGGACCTCGCGCTGGACTGGGACCCGCGTGCGATCCGCCTGGCGTGCATCTCGCACCACTACCGCCACAGCTGGGAGTGGAACGACACGCTCATGCCGGCCGCCGCCGAGCGACTGTCGGCGTGGCGGGCCGCCGGACGGGGCAGCGGCGCCCTCGACGAGGCGCGCCGGGCGCTCGACGAGGACCTGGACACCCCCGGAGCGGTGGCGGCGATCGATGCCGCGGCCGCTCGCGGTGTCGGCGTCAGCGACGCGGCAGCGTTGCTGGGCGTCGAGCTGGACTAAGGAGACGGTGCGCCGGTGCGTCGCCGTCGGCACGGGTCGGCGAACCATGTGTGAATTCTCCGTGTCGAGGCTTACTGACATATGGTCAGGGGCTAGCATCACGTCGTGACGTGACCGGATGAGTCGTGCTCCGACCGGGAAGGGGTGGCGCTGTATGGGACGTGAGGCCGGCAGTCTGCAGACCGCTGCCCGTCTGGTGCTGACACCGACCTTCCGCTTCTTCTGGAACGTCACGACCGAGGGCATCGAGCACGTGCCCACGTCGGGCGGGGCGATCCTGGCACCGAACCACATCTCGGTGCTCGACTCGTTCTTCGTGCCGCTGACCGCAGGCCGTCGCATGACGTACGTCGGCAAGGCCGAGTACCTCGACGACTGGAAGACCAAGTACCTCTTCCCGGCCATCGGCATGATCCCGATCGACCGCGCCGGAGGGGATGCCTCGGCGCGGGCGCTCGACGCCGCAGCGTCGGTCCTCGAGGCCGGCGAGCTGTTCGGCATCTACCCCGAGGGCACCCGGGCACGCGACGGCAAGCTGCACAAGGGGCACACCGGTGTCGCTCGCCTGGCGCTGCGTACGAACTCGCCGATCATCCCGGTGGGCATCGTCGGCACCGATCTGGTCCAACCGCCCGATGCCCGCTCGCCGAAGCCGTTCCGTCGGGTGCACATCCGCTTCGGACGGCCGATCTCGGTCGAGAAGTACTGCGATCGCGCGACCGACCGGCTGGTGCTGCGCCAGATCACCGACGAGGTGATGTTCGAGATCCGCAACCTGACGGGCCAGGAGTACGTCGACGAGTACGCGACCAAGCCCGCCGCCACGACCTCCGGTGCGACGGTCGTGCGTCTGCCGGAGCGTCCGCCGGCCGAGCCCGTTCCCGCAGCGGGCCACGACGTCCTCGTCGTGTCCGCGGCGTCCGGCCCCGGCGAGGCCCTCGTCGACGCAGAGTCGCTCGAGGCCGACGGGGTCGAGCGACGCTCGTCGTCGGCCGCGATCAAGTCCCGCCCGCTCGACCTCGAGCTCTCGACCGCCTGAGTCCCCCAGCACCGCCTGAGTCCCGCAGCAGAGCGAGAGGGGGTCGACCTCTCGCCGCTCGCCACGATCGTGGGCGTCTCCGTGCCGACGTGCAGGGAGCGTCCGACTGCGAGCGTAGCACGCCGTGCTACGGTGGTCGGGTGACCCGAGAACTCACTCAACGGGAGCTACGGAACGAGAGCGGCGACATCATGCGTCGGCTCGACGAGGGCGAGGCCTTCGTGGTGACTCGCAACGGCGTGCCGGTCGCTGAGCTGACCCCGCTGCGACGCCGTCGCTTCGTCGCCGCGGAGGCCGCGGTGGCGATGTTCCGCTCCGCTCCGAGCGTGGACTTCGACCGATTCCGAGCGGATCTCGACCGGGTTGCCGTCCAGGACGCCGAGCCGCGTGGCTGAGCCCGAACGCCCGCCGCGGGGGTTGCTCGACACGTCGGTCGTGATCGACCTTGAACGGCTCGACCCTTCGAAGCTGCCGATCGAGGTCGCAGTGAGCGCCCTGACGATGGCGGAGCTCGCTGCGGGTCCGCATGCGGCCAGCGACGCCGATGAGCGAGGGCGTCGACAGGACCGGCTGCAGCGAGCCGAGGCCGCGTTCGACCCGCTCCCGTTCGACGGCGAAGCTGCCCGCGCCTACGGGCGCATCTACGCCGCGGTCACCGCTTCCGGCCGCAAGGCCCGCGGTTCCCGAGCAGTGGACCTGCTCATCGCAGCGACCGCTTGTGCCGCGAGCCTGCCGCTCTACACCCGCAACGGCGCGGACTTCGAAGGCCTCGATGATCTGGTCGACGTCGTCGTGGTGTGACCCGGTCCCGGCTCTCCGGGGCGCGTGAACACGGGTCGAGCGCAACGGGTGCTCTGGGACCCCGCAGCAGCGCGTGAGCCGCTCGTCGACGAGGAGCTCTCGACCAACCACGCAGCAGTCAGTCCTGGGCCGTGCTCAGAGGTCGAGCAGGTCGCGGACATCGTCCGACGGCGGCTGCACCAGGCGCAGGTCCTGGTGCTTGCCCGACCCGTGCAGCCGGAACCATCGGCCGTCCTGTCCGACGACCAGCCAGACGTTGTCGGCCATGCGCAGGCTGTCGTAGTTGAGTGCGATCGACCGTCGGGGCACGCCGAGCTCGACGAGCAGGTCCCGGCCGTGTGCCAGCACCTCCTGGTTGGTCGACCACCCGTCGGCGTCCGCGACCGCTGCGACACCGGCGCTGCCCGCGACCGACCATGCCTCGGCCCATGTCTGCAGGCGGGCAGCGGTGATGCCCGCCAGGTCGGCAAGGTCGGACAGCTCGGCGCGTGACACCGCGCCGGCAGCCCGCCGGGCGAGATCCGCCCGTGGCGCCACGAGCAGCCCGGACGTCGCGCCGTCGACGATCATCGCCCAGGCCCTCAGCACGGCGTCCTCGGCGAGCTCGTCGATGCGCCGTGGGTCGATGCCCTGGTTCGGCGGCAGGTCGACGTCCCACGCGGCACGGTGACCGGGGCCGCGTGCGAGCGTGCCGCTGCGCGCCGCCAGCAGCTCGTCGGGCAGCTCGGGCAGCGGTTCGTCGAGCCGATGGCCGAGCCACGCGTCGGTGGCGAGCACACCCTCGGGAACGTCCTGCTCGGCGTCCTGCACGGCGGCTCCGCTCGACGCTGCCCTTCGAGAGCGCACGAGCGAGATGAGCTCCTCACGTTCGATCCCCCGTGCCAGGAACAGCGTGAAGGGGTCGCGGTCGAGCTCGGCGGCGACGATGTAGCAGACTGCGGCCGCGTGCTTGCAGGGCTCGGCCCAGTCCGGGCAGCTGCAGTCCGGACGCAGGTCCGAGGCCGTCGGCAGGATGCGCACCTCGACCGCCTCGGCGTCGTCGACGATGCCGGGGTGCAGCTCGCCGTCGAGCAGCGCCGCCAGGTGGGCCGCCCTGGACGCGACCGCCTCTGCCACCTGCTCCCACTCGTCCGGGGCGAGCTTCCTCACCGCGATGTCGACCCGGTAGAGCTCGCCGGTGGTGCCCACGACTCGTGCCGAGATGTGCCCGGGCAGGACCTCGAGGTCGAGCACCGCGCCCTTGCGTGCGTACGTGCGGCCCCTGGGCAGGCGGCTGTCGTAGCCCGAGCCGGCGTTCTCGAGCGCGGCGACCCAGGCCCGTCCCCACCACGTCACGCCGAAGTCGCTGCGGGCCATCAGGGCTCACCCAGCCGGACCAGCTCGGCGAGCTCGGCGTCGGAGAGCTCGGTCAGCCAGGCCTCGCCGCCGCCGACGACGGCATCGGCGAGTGCCTGCTTCTCGGCGAGCACCGCGGCGATGCGGTCCTCGATCGTTCCCTCGGAGATCAGCCGGTGGATCTGCACGGGACGGTCCTGGCCGATCCGCCAGGCACGGTCCGACGCCTGGTTCTCGACCGCCGGGTTCCACCAGCGGTCGTAGTGGATGACGTGGGTCGCCCGCGTCAGGTTGAGCCCGGTGCCGCCCGCCTTGAGCGACACGACGAACACCGGGAACTCGCCCGCCTGGAACCGGTCGACGAGCTGGGCCCGGTGGGTGAGCGTCTGGGAGCCGTGCAGGAACTCGGTGGAGATGCCGAGCTCGTCGAGACGTTCGAGCAGCAGATCGCCCATGGCGACGTACTGGGTGAAGACGAGCGTCGAGTCGCCCGCCTCGCCGATGGCGGTGATGAGCTCCTCGAAGGCGTCGAGCTTGCCGGACCGACCGGCGAGCGGACCGCCCTGGCGCAGGAAGTGCGCCGGGTGGTTGCAGATCTGCTTGAGCGCGGTCAGCAGCTTGAGCACCAGACCACGACGGGCGATCCCCTCTGCCCGTTCGATCTGCTCGAGGATGTCATCGACCGTCGCCCGGTAGAGGCCGGCCTGCTCGGCGGTCAGCGTGACCGGGTGATCGGTCTCGGTCTTCGGCGGCAGGTCGGGGGCCACCGAGGGGTCGTCCTTGCGGCGGCGCAGCAGGAAGGGCGCGACCAGCCGGGAGAAGCGCTCGACCGCCGCCTCGTCGCGGTCGCGCTCGACGGGGATGGCGATCGACCGGCGGAACGCGTCGACCGACCCGAGCAGACCCGGGGTCGTCCAGTCGAGCAGCGCCCACAGCTCGGTGAGCCGGTTCTCGACAGGGGTGCCCGTCAACGCGAAGCGGGCCGCGGCCGGCAGCTTCCGCATGGCGCGCGCCGTCGAGGAGTTGGGGTTCTTGATCTGTTGCGCCTCGTCCGCGACGACGAGCCCCCAGCCCCCGGCGGCGAGCTCGTCGATGTCGCGTCGGGCGATGCCGTAGGTGGTGACGACGACGTCGTCGGGGCCGACGTCGACGATGCTGCGCTGCGGGCCGTGGTAGCGGTGCACCGTGACCTGCGGGGCGAAGCGTTCGAACTCCCGCTGCCAGTTGCCGACGATGCTGGCCGGGCAGACGACCAGCGTCGGGCCCGAGACGCTGCGCCGCTCGTGGACGAAGAGGTGCAGGGCGATCAGCTGGATCGTCTTGCCCAGGCCCATGTCGTCGGCGAGCACACCCCCGAGTCCGAGGTCGGTCATCTCGTTCATCCAGGCCAGGCCACGGCGCTGGTAGGGCCGCAGCGTCGCGTCGAGCCCCGGAGGTTCGTCGAGCTCGTGCGGTTCCGAGACGCTGCGCAGCCGGTCCGCGAGGTCGGCCGCGGCGCCGCCGACCTCGACCGGGACGTCTTCGCCGTCGATGAGGACGGTCCCGCCGAGCGCGGCGGCGAGCGTGTCGGTCGCCGAGATCTGGTCGCGTCGTCGGAGCTTGGCGACGACTCCCGGATCGACGACGACCCATTGGCCCCGCAGCTGCACCAGGGGACGTCGGCTGTTGGCGAGCGCCTGCAGCTCGGCGTCGCTGACGACCTCTCCGTCGAGCGTCGCCCGCCACGTCAGGGTGCACAGCGTGGAGAGGTCGAACGTCGGGGGTTGGTCGCCCACACCCGGCGGGGGATCCGCCCGGGCCGTCGCGGTGAGGGTCCGGGTGAGCCCGGACGGCACGAGGACCTCTATCCCCGCGCCCGCGAGGTCGGCGGCGAGCGGGCCGAAGAGCGCCATCGCGGCCACGTCGTCGACCTCGAGCTCGGACGGCGTCGCCTCGTCGAGCAGGACCGACAGCGGCGGGAACAACCGGGCGCCGCGGCGCAACGCCACCAGCAGATCGGCTTCGGCGTGCTCGTCGAACCCCGAGGCCGTGCCGGCCCACAACGACGACGCATCGGCGACGAGGGACGGGTCGTGCGCGGAACGGACCTGCAGGACGATGTGGAAGGGCGACTCGTCGTCGTCGGGGAAGTTGAGCCGCAGCCCGACGACCGTGCGTGCCGCGGCGTCGGTGCCCAGCAGGTGCGGCCGGAGCCGGGCGACGTCGGCGGGTTCGGCGCCGCTCCACGCACGTTGGCGCGACACCGTGGGCGCCGCAGCGGTGCGGGGGAGCACGTCCGCGATGGCCTGGTACATGCCGTCGACCGCCGCGGACGGGTCGAGCACCCGCAGCGGCGCCTGCTCGGTCGCCAGGCAGTGCGCCGCGGGCGGGAGCCACTGGGCGAGCGCGGCGCGGAGGTGCCGGTCCAACTCGTCGAGCGGCGAGATCGTCCAGGTGTCGAGGCCGGCGGGTGAGATGGCCGGCTGCAGCCGGCCGCGGGCGATGAGCTCGAGCGCCGAGCGGGCCACCAGGCCCCAGGCGCGGAACGACGGTGAGGCGCTCAGGTCGTCGGGTCGGGCCGAGACCAGCTCGTCGAGCAGCTCGTCGATGCCGGCCAGGGTCGCCGGGACCTTGCGCAGCCCGACGCCGTCGGGACCCGGCACGGCGAGCTCGACCTGGTCGACGGCCCACCAGCCGGGCGGCTCGTCGTCGTCGGGCTCGCTCCACAGCGCCAGCCGCGAGGCGCGCCCGGGGTCACCGGGGACGAACGTCGCGTGCAGCGCCTGCCTGAGCATGGGGCACGAGCCTACGAGGTCGGGTGTGACAGCAGTTCCGGGGAGCCGAACCCCGCCAGCGGCCCCGGCCGGCACGGGCGAGGCCGGGAAACCTGGTGCAGGGGCGTCCGCGGCGCGCCGCTAGCGTGGAGCCATGTCCGAGCTCTCCATCACGCTGCCCGACGGATCGACCAGGACCCTGCCCGAGGGTGCCACGGGGCTCGACCTGGCGACGGCGATCGGACCGGGGCTCGCGAAGGCCGCACTGGCCATCGAGGAGGACGGAGAGGTCGTCGACCTGGCCGCGCCGCTGCACGACGGCGCCTCGGTGCGGATCCTCACCGACCGCGACCCCGACTCGCTCGAGCACATCCGGCACTCGACCGCCCACGTGCTCGCTCAGGCGGTGCTCGAGCTGTGGCCCGGCGCCACCTTCGCCGGCGGCCCGCCGATCGAGGACGGCTTCTACTACGACTTCGAGCTGCCCGGCGGTGCCACGTTCACCGACGAGGATCTCGAGCGCATCGACGCCAAGATGCGCGAGATCATCGCCGCCGACCAGACCTTCGAGCGCTTCGAGCTGCCCCTCGACGAGGCGAAGGTGCTGATGGCGGACCATCCGTACAAGCAGATCTTCATGGATCTTGCTGCAGCCGGTGAGGACGCCGACGGCGAGGCCAGCGGCGGGGGAGTGATCAGCTTCTACCGCAACACCCCCGAGTTCGTGGACATGTGCCGCGGTCCGCACGTGCCCTCGACGGGCCGACTCGGTCACTTCAAGCTGACCCGTCACGGCGGCGCGTACTTCCGCGGCAGCGAGAAGAACCCGATGCTGCAGCGCATCTAC
>JAEWED010000039.1 GCA_023389745.1 Actinomycetes bacterium | reverse complement strand
TGCAGGGCACCATGGACATCGTCCGGAACGTCTCGCACGAGGATGTTCGGCATGCTTGCAGTATGCAAGCATGCCGAACTCCGATGCAAGGATCCGCTGTCACGCCAGCTCCGGACGGCGGGCCGTGAATGTCACGGAGCCGGCGTTCTGGGGACACCGTCACTCCGGCCGCGCTTCCGCGGGAGCATCGAGCGTCAGTGCGCGACGGTCCCTGGGGTATGTCATGAAGCCGAGTTGCGACGAAATGTGGGTGGTTCGATCGCTCGCTTTCGTTCCAACTCGGCGCAGGAGTGCACACGACGCTCACGCTCACCGGCGCTCGCGCTTCCGCTGGATCGCCCTCGAGCGGGCCGCCTGCCAACCGGCGACCGGGGGCAGGTCTCAGCCGTCATCCAGTTCCAGAAGAACCGAGTTCTCCGCCTCAGACCCTTCGGGGCCATGGATGCGGATGATCTCCACGACTTCATCGAAGAGCGTTGCGCCGTCGTGACGACGAGCCCGCTCGATCCGTGCGCCAACTGACTCTCGGTTCGTGGGGTGGCATCGCCGGAGCATCTCCTCGAGCCATTCGACCGTCGCCGGATACCCGAGAGCCTCTCGGACCTTGGCGGTGTGGCGGATGTGGAAGACGAACCCGTCGTCGGGCGTACCCATCCCGCCGCGAAGGATGTCGTTCAACGCATCGAGATCGCCCGACCATGGCCGTCCTACCGATTCCAGGTACTCCGGGAAGATCGACCGGTTGGCTTCATCAACGAAGGATGCGAAGTCGGTGACGGTGGAGCCGTCGAGCACCAAGACGGGTAGTTCAGGCCGCCGGTCGTTCATGCTCGTGAACGGTATCGGCGGGGGTGCCCCACTCGTGCCGGTCAGAAACACCCCGTGCTCCGCCGACGCGGCACAAGCTGAACGACCGGCTCAGATGAACGACTGGCTCAGCTGAACGACTGGCCCTCGTCGGGCGTCGGCGCGGGCGCGCTCAGATCCGGCAGCTCGAACGTCGTCGGCTGGATCGCCGGCGTGCTGCGCGCGCTCAACGACACGACCGCCTCGGGCACCGGCACCTCGGCCAGCAGCGCCTCGCCCTCCCAGCGGCGCTCCTGCCAGGTCGCATCCAAGCCGGGGGCCCGCAGCACCGGCGGCACCTCGCGGTCGACACCCTCGCCCGGCTCGATCTCCCAGAGGATCGCCGGCCGAGCGCCGTGCCAACGCACCGCGAAGGACGTCTGACCCCAACGGGTGCGCACACGATGCGCCTCGCACGGCTGACCGAACCAGGTGTCGGCCCAGAGGGGCAGCAGCACCGGACCGTCGGGGCCCTCGCTCACGAGCAGGTCGAGCAGCAGGCCGAGGCGCGCGGCGACCGCAGCGGGATCGAGCCCGCGACGACCGCTCGCGTGCCCGTCGGCGTCGATGACATCGGCGACGGCTCCCGGCAGACCCACGCGCAGGAGCGACAGCACGTCGGCCACGTTCGGCGACCCGGCACTCGCCGAGCCACCCGCACCGGCCGCGAGCTGGGCTCGCAGTCGACGTGCTGCAGCGGTGACGCCGTCACCGGCGTCGGTCGAGCCTGCGTCGCCCGCGGTCACAGCGGCGTAGAGCCGTGCCGACAGCTCGGCGGCCGCGTCGGCGACGTCGGGCTGGTCGACGACGCGCAGCGCCGGCGCGACGCGCCCGAGGGCCACGGCCGCCGAACGCTCCGACCCAGCGGACAGGCCCTTGCCACGCTCGAGCCGGTGCACGGCCCGGGCGACGGGGCCGACGAGCTCCTCGGCCCAGTACTCGCCCCGGGGTCCGAGCAGCAGCGGCGTGGCGGCGTGCACCAGTGCGACGGTCGCGTCGCTGCGGTCGGCCATCTTCAGCACACCGGTCAGGGTCTGGGAGTCGACCAGGGCGCGCACGATCGGCTCGAGCGGCTGCGACAGCCCGACCCGGACCAGCGCGTCGCAGAGCTCCTCGCCGCGCTGCGCGGCGGTCACCGCGGTGCCGCCGTCGAAGAAGTCGTCGGTGGCGGCGAGCATCAGCGTCTGCTCCGACGCGGCGCACACCTCGGCGGCGATCGGCTCCGGCAGCTCGACGTCCGCGAGGGTGCGCACATGGGTCGCCCAACCGGAGGCCGCGGCCTCGAGGTCCGGGGCGTCCCAGCGCTCACCCGGTGACGACAGCGTGGCGCGCCGGGTCCGTCGACCGCCCGAGGCATCGACACGCGGCAGCATCACGCGCACGGTCGCCGAGTGCGGCAGCGGCACCACGAACGCCGCTTCGAGCGCACCGTCGGCGGCGCTCACCGTTCCCTCGGCCGCCTCGTCCTCACCCTCGTGCAGTGCACGGGCCGCGGCACCCGGTGCGCCGGCGCTGCGCCGCACGGCGGGCTTGGAGAGCACCGCGGCGACCTCGCCGTCGACGCGGATCACCGGTCCGTCGACCTCGATCGACGACACTCGGCCCGGACCGTCGAGCGTGACGGGGCGGATGACGACTGCGAGGGCGACGGGCACCGCGGTCTGGTTCTCGACCTCGATGACGACCGCCGAGTCGCTCCACTCGTCGCCGGCGTCGTCGGTCGATCGGGCGCGGGCGCCGTAGCAGCGCTGCACGACGTCGCCGCCAGGCACGCGCATCGCCGTCTCGACGAGTGGCGCGCCACCGATCGAGTGCTGCCGGACGGCGGTGTCGATCGACGGGTGGTGCCAGCGGTCCTCGGCACCGATCCACCAGTCGACGCTCCACGAGGCGCCGCGCAGCTGCACCAGGCCTGAGGGGTCGACGTCCGCGACGACGCCGGCGTCGACGGTGCCCAGCGGCAGCTGGACCCGCACGGGCTGGCGCCCGAGGGCCGCCGCCCGGGAGACGGCGAGGGGGTCGACGGGGACTGCCTGGGTCTCGGTCATCACCCCCGGAGCGTACGGGGCGCCGCGGCGTGGGTGAAAAGCGCTGCGGTCGACAGCGCTCGGTCGAGCGCCGCCGTCGACAGGCCTCGTCGGACCTCAGCGGGTGGAGAGCGCCGTGGGGTACTCGGCGCCGCCGTCCTGGCGGCGGATCAGACCCCGGTACGCCTCTTCCGCGGTGCTGCCCTCGTGGCAGACCGCGAACACCTCGGACGCGATCGGCATCTCCACGCCGTACTCCTCGGCGAGCTCCATCACGACCCGCGACGTCTTCACACCCTCGGCCACCATGTTCATGTCGGCGATGATCTGCTCGATCGTGCGGCCCCGTCCCAGCTGCTCGCCGACGTGACGGTTGCGGCTCTGCGGGGAGCTGCACGTGGCGAGCAGGTCCCCCATGCCGGCGAGCCCCGAGAAGGTCGTGAACTGGCCGCCCATCGCCTCGCCCAGACGGCACAGCTCGGCCAACCCACGGGTGATGACCGTGGCCTTGGTGTTGTCACCCGCCTGAAGGCCGTCGGCCATGCCCGCCGCGATCGCGATCACGTTCTTGAGCGCGCCGGCGACCTCACACCCGATCACGTCGGGGTTCGTGTACACGCGGAACAGGTTCATGTGGAAGATCTGCTGCAGGTAGTCCGCGACGACCGGGTCCGGGGTGGCGACCACGGCGGCGGCCGCGTTGCCGGCGAGGATCTCCTTGGCCAGGTTCGGCCCGGTGAGCACCGCGGCCGGATGCCCGGGCAGGAGCTCGTTGATGACCTGCGTCATGCGCAGCTGCGTGCCCTGCTCGAGCCCCTTCGTGAGCGACAGCACCGGGACCCACGCCCGCAGGTGCACAGCGACCTGTTCGAGCGCCGAGCGGAAGCCCTGCGACGGCACGCCCATGACGATGACGTCGGCCTGCTCGACCGCCTCGGCCAGGTTCGACGTCGCCCGCAGCTCGTGGTGCAACCGGTAGCCCGGCAGGTACCGCTCGTTGGTGTGGTGCAGGTTGATCTCGTCGGCGAGCTCCGGCCGCCGGGCCCAGAGCAGCGTCGGCACCTGGTGCGAGGCGAGGTGGGCGACGGTCGTGCCCCAGGAGCCGCCGCCGATGACGGAGAGACGGATGCGCATGGGCCCACCCTAGAACCCGCGCGACCGAGGTGACCGACGTCACGCGGCGGATCCGTCCGCCGTTCCCGGGCCATGGGAGGCATCCGTACACTCGGCGGGTGTCCGCTCCCCCTCCGGTCGTCGTCCTGATCCCGGTCAAGGCCTTCGCCCGGGCGAAGTCGAGGCTGGCGGCGTCGCTCGACCCGACCCAACGGGCGCAGCTGGCACGCTCGATGGCCACCACCGTCGTGCGCGCGGCGGCGCCGCTGCCGGTCACCGTGGTGTGCGACGACGACGACGTCGCGGCGTGGGCGACGTCGGTGGGCGCGTCGGTCGAGATGACGCCCGGCGGCGGGCTGAACGGCGCCGTCACCGAGGCGGTGGACCGGCTGCGTGCCCGTGGTGTCGCCCGTGTGGTGATCGCCCACGGTGACCTCCCGTTCGCACGCAGCTTCGAGCGCTTCGCGCCGGGCGCACCCGACGACCTCGCTCCTCGACCGGCGAACGGTGTCGTGATCGTGCCCGACCGCCGTCGCAGCGGCACCAACGTGCTGTCGGTCCCGACCGACTCGGGGTTCCGGTTCGCCTACGGCACCGACTCGCTCGACCTCCACCTGGCCGAGGCGGACCGGCTCGGGCTGCCCACCGAGGTGTGGTCCCTCGACGACCTGGGCTGGGACGTCGACGAACCCGAGGACCTGGACGTGCCCGAGCACCTCGGACGCCTCGACCCGACCGGCCTCTCGGAGCCCCCGGAGTCGCCCGATCCTGGGGCCGGCGCACCCGGCGCGGACCCGTCACCGGCTGTGGACCCGCCACCGAGGGCACAGCCATCACCCAACGACCGCAGGAGCACACGGTGAGCACGACGACCGTTGACCTGGACATCCCGTCGAGCGCGCTGGTGATCGCCGCGCACCCCGACGACGCCGAGTTCACCTGCGGCGCCACGTTGGCCAAGTGGTCCCGAGCCGGCACGGTCGTGCACCACCTGATCCTCACCGACGGCTCGAAGGGCACCTGGGACGCGCAGGTCGACACCGACCAGCTGATCCAGCGCCGCCAACGTGAGCAGCGCACCGCTGCCGCGGCGCTCGGCGCGACCGGCGAGGTCGTGTTCCTCGGCGAGGTCGACGGCGAGCTCGGCACCGACCACGAGCTGCGCGGTCGGGTCGCCGAGGTGCTGCGTCGGTTGCGACCCGCCGTCGTGCTCGGCCACGACCCCTGGAAGCGCTACCGCCTGCACCCCGACCATGCCGCGGCCGGCCGACTGTGCATCGACGGCATCGTCGCCGCCCGCGACCCGTTCTTCCACCCCGAGCTGCTCGCGCGCGGCCTCGAGCCGGCCCGCCCCGACGCACTCCTGCTGTTCGAGGCCGACGTCGTGAACCACGTCGAATCCGTCGACGAGACCGACCTGCGAGCCAAGACCGACGCGCTCGAGGCCCACGAGTCACAGCTCGAGACGACGCACTTCCACCGGGTCGCCGGTGCGCAGGACGCGCTCGTCGCGTTCCGCGAACGCGAGCGGCGGTTGCTCGTCGAGGGCGCTGCCCACGCCGCCGACCACGCCCCCGCGCCGACGCTCGGCGAGGCGTACCACCTCATCGTCGACCAGCTCTGAACCGACGGTCGCCGACAGCTCAGCTGCGGACCGACCGCCTCGTCGTCAGGGACCGTGATCTGTGTCAGGGACCAGGGTCGGCCGGCAGCGGTTCCTGACCGGTGTCGGTCTCGTCGGCCGGGCCGCCGTCGATCACCGTGGTGGCGGTCGGATCGGTGGTCGTCGTCGTGGGCTCGACACCGCCGGGGGCGAAGTCGGCCGGGTCGAGGCGTCGCAGCAGCTTGTCCTCGAGGTCGGTGAGGAAGCCCTCCTGGGGCCGCGACGGTCCGAGGTACTGCACGGCGAGCACGACGTCGCCGACCGACATGACCGACCACGACTGCAGCGAGGAGCCGTCGGAAGCGACGAGGGTGCGCGACACGTGATCCGAGATCGGCCCGTCGCTGCTGCCCTCGCGAACCTCGTACTTCACCCGCTCGCCGCCGAGGCCCTGCTGGTAGTACTCCTCGCAGGAGCCGACCGCGTCAGCGAGCTCGTCGACGTAGTCGCGGGCCGACTGCCAGCTCTCGACCCGCACCGCTTCGGACACCAGGTACGCCTCGTCGGCGGGGTTCGCGTAGACCGCGACGGCCCGATCCGACAGCGCGGTCGGCAGTTCGACCGGGGTGCCGCAGAAGCCGGTGCCGAGCACGCCGAAGCCGCCGAGCACGGGGTCGCCGGGTTCCCAGCCGAGCGGCAGGTCCTCGAGGGTCACCAACGCGAGCTCGGGCTCGACCTCACCGGCCAGCCGGGCCTGGTCGATCTCGACCGCGTCCGAGGCCTCGAACTGGATGCGGCTCAGCGGCAGGCCGGTCGCGAGTCCGAGCCCGATGCCGCTCGCGATGATGATCACCGACAGCAGCACGACGCGCACGCCCTGCTGGCCGAGGTGACCGAAGAACGACTTCACGACGGCTCACCGTCGCCGGTGGACGACCCGGCGGGAACGCTGCCGTCGAAGCGTGCCTCCCACTCGTCGAGCTGCTCCCGCGGCAGCTTCTGGAAGAGCAGCCCAGGTGGCGCGATCTCGGCGCCCGGTGCGACCAGATCGGGTCGGGCGAGCCCCGCGTCGAGGCGCAGTCCTTGCCAGTCGACGGTCGGGAACGCAGCACGCAAGGTCCGCGCGGCCGCCGGCACGAACGGCTCCGACGCGACCGCGGCGACGACCACGAGCTGCAGCGCCGTGCGCAGGGTGCACGCCGTGCGCTCCCGATCGGTCTTGATCGACTTCCAGGGCTCGCGGGTCTCGAGGTACACGTTGCCCTCGGCCCACAGCGCCCGCAGCGCGGCGGCGGCCTTGCGGAACTCCAGGTCGTCGAGGTGGCCGGTGTACTCGGTCAGCCGGGCCGCGACCCGCTCGAACAGCTCGACCTCGACCTGCTCGGGCTCGCCGCCCTCGGGCACGACCGGCCCGAAGTGCCGCTCGACCTGGGTGACGGTGCGGTTGACGAAGTTCCCGAAGGTCCCGACGAGCTCCTTGTTCACCGCGGAGCCGAACAGCTCCCAGGTGAAGCTGGAGTCGTCGGACTCCGGGGCGTTCGCCATCAGGTACCAGCGCCAGTAGTCGGCCGGCAGCAGCTCGAGCGCGTCCGACATGAACACGCCGCGGTGGTCCGACGTCGAGAACTTGCCGCCGTAGTAGGTCAGCCAGTTGAAGGACTTGAGGCGGTCGACGAGCTTCCACGGCTCACCCGAGCCGAGGATGGTCGCCGGGAAGCTCAGGGTGTGGAACGGGACGTTGTCCTTGCCCATGAACTCGGTGTAGGTGACGTCGTCGGCGCCGCGGTCCTCTCGCCACCAGCGGTCGAACGCCGCCTGCGCGTCGCCGCCCTCACCCGACGCTGCAGCGGCGTCGGCCCATTCACGTGTCGCGGCCAGGTAGCCGATCGGTGCGTCGAACCACACGTACCAGACCTTGCCCTCGACCTCGGGGAAGTCGACCGGGTCGACCGGGATGCCCCAGTCGAGGTCGCGGGTGATGCCGCGGTCGCCGAGGCCCTCGTCGAGCCACTTGTACGCGATCGAACGGGTCAGCGACGGCCAGTCGGTCTTGGTGTCGACCCAGGCACGGATCCGCTCGGCGAGCTTGGACTGCAGCAGGAACACGTGGCTGCTGGAGCGGACCTCGAGGCGCTCCGATCCGGACACCGCCGAACGAGGGTTGATCAGCTCGGTCGGGTCGAGCTGCTTGCCGCAGTTCTCGCACTGGTCGCCACGGGCCCGCTCGTAGCCGCAGTTCGGGCAGGTGCCCACGACGTAGCGGTCCGGCAGGAACCGGCCGTCGTCGAGTGAGAACACCTGCTCGGTCGAGCGGATCTCGCAGAAGCCCTCGGCGCGCAGGCGGCGTGCGAAGTGGTTCGTGAGCTCGTGGTTCTGCGGCCGTGACGTGCGACCGAACCAGTCGAACGACAGCTCGAAGCGCTCGCCGAGGGCCCGCTGGACCTCGTGCTGGTCGGCGCAGTACTCCGCGACGGGCTGACCGGCGTCGAGCGCCGCGAGCTCCGCCGGGGTGCCGTGCTCGTCGGTGGCGCAGACGAAGAGCACCTCGTGTCCGCCGGCACGCAGGTAGCGGGCGTACACGTCCGAGGGCAGCATCGATCCCACCAGGTTGCCCAGGTGCTTCACACCGTTGATGTACGGCAGTGCGCTGGTGATGAGATGACGTGCCACTGGAGCTCCAGACCGGGGATCGGGGCTCCACGTTAGATGTCAGCGGGCCTCCCTACGATGACCTCAGATGCCCGATGCGCCCTCCCTTCCCGAACTGCGCTCTGCTCCCGAACTGCGCGCTGCTCCCGAACTGCGCGCTGCTCCCGAACTGCGGCCCGCCGCCGAAGTGCGCCCCGCCGATGGATCGAGCGCCGCGGCTGCCCCAGCGGTCGTCGCACCGGCCGTCGTCGAGCCGAGCGCAGGGCCCGAGCTCCACTACGGCCTGGACATCGAGACCGACACCACGATCGACGGCCTCGACCCGACGACGTCGCCGGTGGTGGCAGCGGCGGTGTCCACCGTGCACGGCGACACCGTGCTCACGGGACCAGAGGCGGTCATCCTCCGCGACCTCGACGACCTGCTGCGCACCCTGCCGACGGGGGTGATCGTCACGTGGAACGGGTCCTCGTTCGACCTGCCCTTCCTCGATCACCGCGCCCGGGTGCTGGGCGTGCCCCTCGGGCTGCAGGTGTGCACCCCTGACCGGCTGCCGGTCGACACCCCGTGGCCACCGCCGACCGGCGGCTGCCGGGCGACGTGGGGCGCGCACGGCCACCTCGACGGCTTTCGGCTCTACCGGTCCGACGTCCGTCGCGTCGTCGGGTTGTCCTGCGGGCTCAAGGCCATGGCGCGACTCGTCGGACTTCCCGTGGTCGAGGTCGACCGAGCGGTCATCCACGACCTCAGCGCCCTCGAGCTCGAGTCCTACGTGAGCAGCGACGCCCGCCTCGCCCGACAGCTCGTCGCTCGGCGCATGCCGGGCGCGGCCGCGGCGGTCGACCGGGGACCCGTCCCCGTGGCACCGGGCGCCGCCGGCGGCGACCCTGCGGTGGGGCGCCGAACCGCAGCGCCCCGATCCGGCCCGTTCGTGGTCGACGGGTAGGACCTCCCGCACACGGCCCCTCCGAGCTCACCGACCGACGGTGCTCGACGACCGACGGAGGCACCGTGGACGCACACCACACCCGTCCGGGCCCAACCCGACCCGACACAACCCCGCCCAACACAACCCCGCCCAACACAACCCCGCCCAACACAACCCCGCCCAA
>JAEWED010000011.1 GCA_023389745.1 Actinomycetes bacterium | reverse complement strand
CGCGAGGCCTCACCCAGCGGCCCGCTCATGGCCGAAGGCCGCATCGTGGCCGCTGGTGCGCTCGCCGACCAGGGCGATCTCGCTGCGGCGATCCGTCTCCTGTCGAAGGGCTTCCGCCTGCCGAAGCACCCCGGCGAGCACCACCTGCGCCGTGCCTATGCCCTCGCCGACCTCTACGAGCGTGCCGGCGACCTTCCCCAGGCCCGGTCGATCTTCGAGCGGATCCAGCGGGCCGAGCCCGACTTCCTCGACACCACGTCCCGGATCGACGCGCTGCTCTGAGCAGGCTCCGGCCAGGACGGGGACGCGGAACGGGGGAGCGCTGAGCGCTCCCCCGTCTGGTTTTCTTAGGCCCGTCTGCGGTTCGTGGGCCCGTCTGGTTTCGTCGGCCCGTCTGGGTTTCGTAGGGCAGGACGGCCGCTCCGGCCGCCGCTGCCCTCGGGCAACTCCTCTGCTCAGGTGACTGATCCGCTCAGGCCTTGGACGCCTGGAAGATGCTCTCGATCGAGTCGTTGAGCGCCGCGTCGAACTCGCCGTCGGTCTGCTGGGCAGACAGGCCCTCGGTCAGCGCCCGGGAGAAGCTCGCGATGACACCCGGGTTGCGGGCCAGGCGGGCGTTGGACTCCTCACGGGTGTAACCACCCGACAGCGCCACGACCCGGAGGACCAACGGATGCTCGACCAGCTCGGTGTAGAAGCCGTCGGTCTCGGGCAGCGTCAGCTTCAGCATGATCGGCTGGTCGACGCCGTCGAGCTCGGCGAGGATGCGCGCCTTGAGCAGCGCCTCGGCCTCGGCCTTCGAGGGGCTGTTGATGTCCACCTCGGGCTCGATGATCGGCACCAGGCCGTTGGCCAGGATCTGACGACCGAACTCGAACTGCTGCGCCACGTTGGCGGTGATGCCCGCCTCGTCGGCGACCTTGATCACCGAGCGCATCTTGGTGCCGAACACTCCCTTGGCGACCGCACGCTGGCAGAGCTCGTCGAGGTCGGGGATCGGCTTCATGAGCTGCGTGCCCTGGGCCTCGTCGGCCAGGCCCTTGTCGACCTTCAGGAACGGGACGACGTCCTTGACGGTCCACAGGTACTCGGCGGTGCCGATGCCGTCGATCTCGCGGTCCATGGTCTGCTCGAAGAGGATGGCGCCCAGGATGCGGGCGCCGTTGAACGCGGAGCTCTTGATGATCCGGGTCCGCATCCCGTGGATGAGGTCGAACATCTCGTCGTCACCCGAGTACTCGCCCTCGTCGATGCCGTAGAGCTTGAGTGCCTTCGGCGAGCTGCCACCGCTCTGGTCGAGCGCGGCGATGAAGCCGTCGTCATCGCGCACCTTCGTCAGCATCTTCTCGTCCACGCTTCGCTCCTCAACTCTCACGTCGCGGACCGGCTCCCCCGGCCCAGTCGAACAACGGACAGGTTCGCACAGCGGCACGAGCGTGGGAAAACCGGGCACGCGGACTGTGCAAGTGTCTCGGCGATGGGCGTGTGGGCGATCGATCTCGACGGAGTCGTCTGGCGGGGCGAGACGCTGGTGCCCGGTTCGGACCAAGCCGTCCGGCGTCTGCTCGACGCCGGACACCGGGTCGTGTTCTGCACCAACCACGCGCAGTCGCCGGCGAAGAAGGCCGCCGAGCTCGCCGCGCTGGGGGTGCCCGACTGCCCGGTGGTCACCTCGGCCGAGGCGGCTGCGTCGGCCTGCCTGCCGGGCCAGCGGGTGCTCGCGATGGGCGATCCCACGCTGGTCCAGGTCTTCGCGGACGCCGGACTGGGTGTCGTGGACGTCTTCGACGTGCCCGACGGGCACCCCGTCGACGACATCGACGTGGTCGTGGTCGGGGCATGCCCGAACTGGGACCGTTCGAGGGTCGGCATGGCCGCCGATGCCGTGCGGGCGGGGGCCCGGTTCCTCGCCACCAACGACGATCCGACCTATCCCGTCACCGGACCTGTCGGGCGCCGCCTGCTGCCGGGCAACGGGGCGCTCGTCGCCGCGGTGGCGACCGCCTCGGGCCGCGACGCCGAGGTGACCGGCAAACCCCACCGGGCGACCGCCTCGCTGCTGGTCGAGCGCTACGGCCCCGTCGACGTCGTCGTGGGGGACAAGCCCGAGACCGACGGCGGGCTCGCCGTGACCCTGGGCGCCCGTTTCGGGCTGGTGCTCAGCGGGGTCACGAGCTCCGCCCACCTGCCGGTCGAGCCGACACCCTGGAAGGTGGGCGAGGACCTGGCCGCGCTGGTGGACGCCGTGCTCGCCGGCGCTGGGCTCGCCGACGAAGGGTCGTAGGCGCCACGACCGGTCGCATCAGCCGGTCGCATCGGCCGGTCGCATCGGCCGGTGGTGTCGCGTCGGTAGGCTGCAGCGGTGCGCCGACGACTGGACGCCGAACTGGTTCGCAGGGGCCTGGCGGAGAGCCGGACCCAGGCCCAGGGCTACATCGACGCCGGACGCGTCCGCGTCGGTGGAGCGATCGCGTCGAAGGCGGCCCACCAGGTGGCGCCCGGCGACGCGGTCGTGGTCACCGGCGAACCACCCCGCTACGTGGGCAGGGGCGCCGAGAAGCTGCTGGGCGCCCTCGAGCGGTTCCACCTGGACCCGGGCGGTCTGCGGGCGCTCGACGCCGGCGCCTCGACCGGCGGGTTCACCGACGTCCTGTTGCAGCACGGGGCGACGTCGGTGGTCGCGCTCGACGTCGGACACGGCCAGCTCCACGAACGCCTCCGGGCCGACGACCGCGTCGTCGTGCTCGAGCGGACGAACCTGCGGCACGTCGATCCCGACGAGCTCGGCCCCTTCGGTGCGGTCGTCGCCGACCTGTCGTTCATCTCGCTCACGGTGGTGATGCAGGTGCTCGTCGACTGCTGCGCAACCGACGGCTGGTTGGTGCTGCTGGTCAAGCCGCAGTTCGAGGCGGGCCGTCGTGAGGTCAGCAAGGGCCGTGGAGTCATCGTCGACCCGGACCAGTGGCGCGGCGCGCTCGAGCGGGTCGCCGGTTCGGCTCTGGCCGCCGGTGCACGGGTCGACGGTCTGTGCCGGTCGCCGCTGCACGGCGCGGACGGCAACGTCGAGTTCCTGCTCCTGCTGCGCCCCGACCCCGATGCGCGATCAGCCGGACCCGACCAGAGCAGTACAGGCCACAGCAGTACAGACCACAGCAGTACAGGCCGGAGCAGCACAGACCTGCCCGACGTGGTCGCGGCGATGATCGAGGGCGCAGTGGGCGACGCGGCAGAGGTGGCGTGACGGTGAGCAGCATCGGACTCTTCATGCACCACGACCGCGGCACCGACCTCGCGATCGATGCGATCGACTGGCTCACCAGCCGCGGCCACGAAGTCCGGCTCTCGAACGAACAGGCGAAGGCCCTGGGTCGTGACGAGCTCGGCGTGCCCGAGGCGCAGCTGCCCGCGGGGCTGGATCTGATGGTGAGCCTCGGCGGCGACGGCACGATGCTGCGGGCGGTCGACCTCGCGGCGGCCGACGAGGTCCCGGTGCTCGGCATCAACCTCGGCCGGCTCGGCTACCTGACCGAGGTCGAGCCCGCCGGGCTGCGCATGGCGCTGAAGCGGTTCCTGGCCGGGTCGTACTCGATCGAGGAGCGGCTCCGCCTCGACGTGGTCGTGCACCGGGTCGACGCCGAGCCCGAACGCCTCACCGCCCTCAACGAGGCGGTCATCGAGAAGTCCGAGATGGGACACACCGTGCGACTCGACGTCGAGCTCGACGGGCTGCCCTTCACCTCGTATGTCAGCGACGGCCTGATCCTGGCCACACCGACGGGATCGACGGCGTACGCGTTCTCGGTCCGCGGGCCGATCATCGATCCACGGCACCGGGCGGTGCTCATGTCGCCCGTCGCGGCCCACATGCTCTTCGACCGGTCCCTCGTGCTGCAGCCCGACTGCCTGGTGAGGGTGACGGTGGCGGGGGACCGGACCGCCGGGGTGTCCGTCGACGGCCGCGCCGGTGGCTCGCTCGCGCCGGGCGACTCGGTGGTCTGCACCGGCAGCGCCCGCCCGGCCCGCCTGGTCACCTTCGGCGACCACGACTTCCACGCCGTGCTGCGCTCGAAGTTCGGCCTCTCCGAACGCTGAGACGGGCACGCCCTCACCGCTGCGGCCGCCCGCACACGGTCGACGGGGCGACGGAGCCCGTCCTCTACGATCGGGCTTCCATGTTGGTGGAGCTGGCGGTCGAGAACCTGGGCGTGATCGAGTCCGCCCGTCTCGCGTTCGGCCCGGGCATGACCGTGCTCACCGGCGAGACCGGCGCCGGCAAGACGATGGTGGTCGAGGCGATCAACCTGCTGCTCGGCGAGAAGCCCGACCCATCGCGGGTGCGCCCCGGCGCCCGAGAGGCCGTCGTCGAGGGGCTCTTCGCCGTCGGCGACGAGGAATGGGTGCTGCGACGGGTCGTCCCGGCGGACGGGCGCTCACGGGCCTACGTCAGTGGCGAGCTGTCGACCGCGTCCCGGTTGGCCGAGCTGGGCGCCACGCTGCTCGAGGTGCACGGCCAGCACGCCCAGCAGGCGTTGACCCTGCCGCGGACCCAGCGCGACGCCCTCGACCGGTTCGCCGGCGTCGACCGCACGCCGCTGACCGAGGCCCGGGCTCAGGTCGCGGCCATCCAACGGCGCCTCGACGCGCTCGGCGGCGACGAACGCACCCGTGCCAGGGAGATCGACCTGCTGCGGTTCCAGGTCGACGAGATCGACGCCGTCGCGCCGGTGGCCGGCGAGGACGAGCAGCTGCGTGACGAGGAGGAGCTGCTGGCCGGCGCGCTCGCCCACCGCAGCGCCGCCGAGCTCGCCGTCGCGCTGCTCACCGACGACGGCGGCGCCGGTGACCAGGTGGCCCGTGCCGCGGACCGACTCGAGGGTCGGGGACCCTTCGACGCGGTGTCGGCCCGGTTGACGGACCTGGCCGCGGAGCTGTCGGACTGCGCCAGCGAGCTGCGAGCACTCGGCGAGTCCATCGAGCCCGACGAGGAGCGCCTCGCCGCGATCGGCGAGCGACGCCAGCAGCTCACCGAGCTGCGCCGCAAGTACGGCGACACCGTCGAGCAGGTCATCGCCTTCCGGGCCGAGGTGGGCGAGCGCCTCGACGAGCTGAACGCCCACGACGCGACCCGCGCCCGGCTCGGCGAGGAGCTCACGGCCGCCCGGGCCGCCGTGCTCGAGCTCGGCGCCGAGCTCGGCGCCGCCCGCCGCGCCGCTGCACCCGGGCTGGCCGAGGCGGTGATGGGCCACCTGTCGGACCTGGCGCTGCCGGGCGCCGTCATGGAGGTCGCGGTCGACGACACCGCCGAGCTGCCCGACGCGGGCGAGGCGGTCGAGTTCCGGTTCGCGACCTACGCCGGCGGTGTCCCGGGCAGTGTGTCCAAGGTCGCCTCGGGCGGCGAGCTCAGCCGCGTGATGCTGTCGCTGCGCCTGGTGCTCTCCGAGGGCCCGCCCACCATGGTGTTCGACGAGGTCGACGCCGGCATCGGCGGCTCCGCTGCGATCGCGGTCGGCCGGGCGCTGTCGGACCTGGGCCGCGACCGCCAGGTGCTCGTCGTGACGCACCTGGCACAGGTGGCGGCCTTCGCCGATCACCAGGTGCGAGTCACGAAGTCGACCACCGACACCCAGGTCACCACGACACTCGGCCAGCTCGACGACGACGATCGGGTCATCGAGCTGTCCCGCATGCTGTCGGGCTCGCCCCAGAGCGACTCGGCCCGCGAGCACGCACGCGAGCTGCTGGAGTCGGCACGGTCGGGCAGGGGTCGGTCCGGCAGAGCCAGGTCGGGGCGGGGGCGCTCGTGATCCTCGTCGTCGGGGCGGTGCTCGGTGCGCTGTTCGGCTGGCAGCTGTGGTCGGGCCTGCGCGACATGTTCGACCGGCCGGTGTTCCTGCGGAAGAACTACCGCGGTGTGGAGCTGCCCACGTCGGTCGGCCTGGTGCTGCCCCTCGCGGTGTTCTGCACGACCGCGGTGGTCGTGCTCGTCGCCGCGATCGGTCCCGACGCCGCCGGGCCGGCGCAGCGGTCGCTGGCGCTGACCGCGATGGCCGTCGCCGGGTTCAGCCTGCTCGGCGTCGTCGACGACGTCGCGGTCGACCAGGGCACCTCGGGCTACCGCGGCCACGTCCGGGCGCTGCTGTCGGGTCGCATGAGCGCCGGCTCGCTCAAGATGGTCGCCGGACCCGCGATCGCGATCGTCGCGGTGCACCCGATCTCCGGCGGCTCGGTCACCTGGCTGCTCGTCGACGGCGCCGTCGTGGCGCTCGCCGCCAACCTGGCCAACCTGTTCGACCGGGCGCCGGGGCGGGTGACCAAGGTCTCGCTCCTGTGCGGCGCGGCGTTGACGATCGGGACCGCGGCGACCGCGGGCGGGGCGACCGTCGGCGTGCCGTACTCGGTCACCGGCATGGTCGTGGTGGTCGCCGCCGCCTGCGGGATCCTGGCCCCGGAGCTGCGCGAGCGCCTCATGCTCGGTGACGCGGGTGCGAACCCGCTCGGCGCCTCGCTCGGGCTCGCCGTGGTCATCAGCCAGAGCCAGTCGGTGCGCGTCGGCGTGCTCGTCGGGTTGCTGGCCATGAACCTTCTCAGCGAGCGGGTCTCGTTCAGCTCGGTCATCGCGTCGGTCGGGCCCCTGCGCTGGCTGGACGGCCTGGGTCGTCAGGCGGCACCGCCGGCCTGAAGGGACCCGCCCGGGGTCACCCGGCCGAGGAGCCCGCGGGGGCTCCGGAGCACCGGTGTCGCGCCGGAGTTGAACTACCATCACGCTCCGTACTCGGACCCCGATCCCGGAGCCGAGACCCCACTTCCCATGCAGCAGCCTCCGTCGACGCGTCGATCCTCCACTGATGCTCGACCGCCGAGTGACCTGCCGGTGCTCGAGGTGTCCGGAACCGCCAAGGTCGGTCGGCGGACCAAGGACCTCATCAAGACCCTCGGCCCAGGCGACATCGCCGTCATCGACCACCAGGACCTCGACCGGGTCGCCGGAGAGGGCCTCGCTGCGGCGGGCGTCGCAGCGGTCGTCAACGCGTCGCCGTCGATCTCGGGTCGGTACCCCAACGGGGGACCGCTGCGGGTCGTCGAAGCGGGCATCCCGCTGGTCGACCACGTCGGCAGCGAGGTCATGGACACCATCCGCTCCGGCGCCGCGCTGCGCATCGTCGACGGCGCGCTCGTCGTCGACGGCGTCGAGGTCGCCTCGGGGTCCGTGCTCGACGTGCGCGACGTCGTCGAGCTCATGGAGGGTGCCCGCGACTCGATCGGCAACGAGCTCGAGCGCTTCGCGGTCAACACCCTCGAGTACATCGAGAAGGAGGCCCGGCTCCTCTTCGAGCCGATCATCGTTCCCGAGATCCGCACCCGCTTCGCCGGGCGGCACGTGCTCATCGTCGTGCGGGGGCACGACTACAAGGAGGACCTGCGGGCGCTGCGCCCCTACATCTCGGAGTACCACCCGGTGCTCGTCGGCGTCGACGGGGGAGCCGACGCCCTGCTCGACATGAAGCTCACGCCCGACATGATCATCGGCGACTTCGACTCGCTGTCGGAGCGGGCCTGGCACTGCGGTGCCGAGCTCGTGCACCACGTGCACCCCGACGGTCGCGCACCCGGTCGCGAGGAGCTCCTGGCGGCGGGCCTGCCGTATGAGGAGTTCGTCATCGAGGGCACCAGCGAGGACGCAGCGATGCTGCTCGCGTACGAGTGCCGCGCCGAGCTGATCGTCGCCGTGGGCACCCACGCCACCATGGTCGAGTTCCTCGACAAGGGCCGCGCCGGCATGTCCTCGACGTTCCTCACCCGGCTCCGACTCGGCCCGATGCTCATCGACGCGAAGGGCGTGAGCCAGCTCTACCGCGGCCGGGTCCGTCGACGCGACATCGCCCTGCTCGTCGCCGCTGCGATCCTCGTCATCCTGGCGGTCGCCATCGTCTCCGACTCACTCCAGCTCCTGTTGCGGACCGTGTGGCTCGACCTCCGCGACATCTGGTACTCACTCACTGGACGCTTCACCTGACATGGTCACCTTCCGCTTCTACCTCGTGTCCGTCGTGGCGTTCTTCCTCGCCCTCGCCGTCGGCGTGGTCGTCGGCTCCGTGCTCGACGGCCGGATCGCCGATTCGTTGCAGGACCGCCTCGACCGGGTCGAGACCTCGCTCGACGAGACCGTCGCCGCGATGGACGAGAAGAACCGAGAGATCGACGATCTCGAGCGCTACGTCGAGGCCTCGGCGCCCTACGCGGTGCAGGGCGAGCTGTCCGAGACCACGTCGCTGGTCGTGGTCGAGCCCGGTGTCGACAGCGGCCCGGTCGAGGACCTGGTGACCCGTCTGCGCCAGGCGGGGTCGCGGGTCGACGGCATCGTCTGGCTCGAGACGGACTGGCAGCTCGGCGAGCGCGAGCAGGTCGAGCAGCTGGCGGCCATCGCCCGAGCGGGGGAGTCGACCCCCGAGGCGGTCCGCCGCGCGTTCTGGGCAGCGCTGCTCGACGGCACCGCCGACGCGGGTGCCGAGACCCCCGGCGACGACGCGACCACCACGACGCTCGAGGGTGCCGTGCCGCCGGGGGACGAGGTGACCACGACGGTCGCGCCGACCACCACCACCGAAGAGCCCGAGGACCGCGTCGACGTGTTCGCCGACCAGTTGCTCGCCGATGCCGAGCAGGCCGGCCTGCTGCGGCTGCAGCGCATCGACGGCGGCGAGGACGCGCCCGGTGGCGAGCTCGTCGTGGCGGTCGTGACCGGGACCGACTCGAACCTGGACACCCCCGGCGAAGCAGCGATCGAGGTGGCCGAGCAGGCGGCGCTCGCCGGGCGGGCGACCACCCTCGCCGAGGTCTTCGTCGCGCCGCCGGCCGATCCCGACGAGCGTGGCGAGCTGCTGAGCGGCCTGCTCCACGACGGCCCGCTCACCTTCTCCACCGTCGACGACCTGGACCGGATCCCCGGCCGGGTGGCGACGGTGCTGGCGATCGCCCAGGCCCGCGACGACGTGTTCGGCAGGTTCGGCTACGGCTCCGAGGCCGACGCCGTGCTGCCGCCATGGCAGGAGCCGTGACCGCTCCGGACGGTGGCTCCCGCGCCGTCGTCCGGTCCGCCACCGGCATGGGCGCGGCGGCCGCGGTGTCGCGTGCCTTCGGTGGGCTGCGTGTGCTGGTCATCGCCGCCGTGCTCGGCACCACGTACCTCGGCAACGCCTTCCAGGGCGCGAACACCGTGTCGAACGTGCTCTTCGAGCTGCTCGCCGCCGGCGCGCTCTCGGCGGTGCTCGTGCCGAGCTTCGTGTCGCACCTCGAGCGCGGCGACCAGCGTGGCGCCGAGACGCTCGCCGGCGAGCTGCTCGGCGTCGCCGTCGTGGTGCTGGGCGCCGTGTCGATCGTCGGCATGCTCGGCGCGTCGTGGCTCGCGGACCTGCTCACCTCGGCCGTCGACGATCCGACCATCGCCGCGCAGCAGCAGCAGCTGACGACGTTCCTGCTGTGGTTCTTCATCCCGCAGGTCGTGCTGTACGCGTTCGGGGCGATCTCGACCGCGGTGCTGCACTCCCAGCGCAGCTTCGTGGTGCCGGCGCTCGCACCGATCGGCAACACCGTGGTGATGGTCGCCTTCCTGATCGCGTTCCGCGTCATGGCCGGTCCCGACCCCGGGCTCGACCTGAGCGGCGTCGAGCAGCTCATGCTGGCCCTCGCCGGCACCCTCGGCGTCGTCGCGTTCGTCGCAGCGCCCATGGTGGCCGTCGCCCGTTCGGGGTTCCGACTCCGGCCCCGCTTCACCCGCAGCCACGACGGCCTGCGCCAGCTCGTCGCCTTGTCGGGCTGGGCCAGCCTGCAACACGCGTTCGCGGCGCTGCTGCTCGGCGCCGCGATCATCGCCGGCGGCGCCGTCGAGGGCGGTGTGGTGGCCTACCAGGTCGGCTGGTTCTTCTTCCTGGCGCCCTACGGCATCATCGCCCAGCCCATCCACACGACGATCCTGCCCGAGCTCGTCGGCGAGCACGCCTCGGGCGACCTCGCCGCGTTCTCGGCCTCGCTGCGCTGGGCGCTCGACTCGATGTGCGTGCTGCTGGTGCCCCTCACGATGCTGTGCGTCGCCCTGTCGGTCCCGGCGATGTCGGTGCTCGCCTTCGGCCAGGCCGACGCCGGCGACGGTGTCGAGCTGCTCGCGGCGTCGCTCGCGTCGCTCGGGCTGGGCCTGCTGCCCTACGGCGCGTTCTTCCTGCTCGCTCGTGCCTGGTACGTGCTCGGCGACAGCCGGACCCCGGCGATCGTCGGCGGGCTCGGCGCCCTCGTCGGCGTGGCGATCATGGCCGCTGCGGCGGTGTTCTCGACGGGCACGTCGACGATCTTCTGGCTCGGCATCGCCCACAGCGTCGCATTCCTGCTGGGCACGATCGTGCTGCTCGTCGCGCTGCGACGCCGCATCGGTGAATGGGTGCTGCCCGGCCTGCTCCTGCCCACCGCGGCGGTCGCCGCGGTGATCGGCGTGGGCGTCTGGTTCGCCTACGACGCCTGGTCGCCCGATGGACGCGGGCTCGACCTGGTCGCCCTGCTCGTGCTCGTCCCCGTCTCACTCGCGCTCTACGTCGGCGTCATCCGGCTGCTCGGTGTGTCGGTGACCCGACGACTTCCCCGTGGAGGGACCGCCCCATGACCCGCCTCCGGAGGACTGCCGAATGAACCGCCTGCGCCGCACTGCCGCGCTCGCACTGCTCGTCACACTCGTCGGCGGGCTCGTGAGCGACGTCGCCGCCGAGGGGCCCAGCGACGACGCCCCACTCGGGCGCGCAGAACGGGTGCTGGTCTTCACCGTGCCGACGCTGTCGTGGGCCGACATCGACGAGCATCCCGCGCCGAACCTGCGGCGCCTGCTGTCGGAGTCGGTGATCGGCGACCTGTCGGTGCGGTCGGTGACCCAGCGCACCGACGCCGTCGACGGCTACGCCACGCTGAACGCGGGCACCCGCACCGAGGGCACCTCGGCCGGCGTGCTGGCCTTCGTCGCGGGGCTCGCTCGATCGGGCTTCTCGGACCAGGACGGCGATCCCGTCGAAGTCCCACCGGGTGCGCTCGACCCCGACGAGGGCGGCGAGGAGGTCCCAGAGACGGTCCTGCCCAACCCCGGGGCCGAACCTGACCCCAGCGAGTCCGAGGTCGTGCCGCCACAGGTCCTCGACGACTACGACGGCTCACCGGCCGCCGAGGAGTTCGCGTGGCGGACAGGCGTCATGCCGGCCGTCGGCGAGGTGTTCAACTTCGGTCTGGTGTCGATGAAGCGACTGAACGACCGCATGCTCTTCGGCGCCGAGGTCGGCGCGCTCGGCGAGGCCCTCGCCGCCGGTGGCGTCGACCGGGCGGTCGTCGCCAACGCGGACCGGGGCCAGGACTCCGACGACGTCGAGTTCCGACGCGAGGCCAGCCTCGGGTTGATCGACCGCTCCGGGCTCGTCGCCCGCGGGCGCGTCGGACGCACGCTGCTCGAGGCGGACCCGGCCGCCCCGTTCGGGACGCGCTACGACAACGACGAGGTCGCGGCGTCGTTCGAGGAGTTCTGGACCCCGAAGTCGGTGGTGCTCGTCGAGGCCTCGGACCTCGCTCGTTACGAGGGTGCGATCCCGCTGATGCTCGAGGCCCAGCGCGACCGGCTCCAGGCACAGGCGATCGCCCGGACCGACCTGCTGCTCGGTCAGCTGCTGGAGTCGGTCGACCTGGAGCGTGACGCCGTGGTGGTCGTCGCCCCGTACGCGACGGGTGAGACGACCGCGTTGACCGTCGTCGGCGTGCACGCCCCGGACGTCGAACCGGGACTGCTGTCGTCGGGAACGACACGGCGCGCCGGGTTCGTGCAGACCGTCGACCTGGCGCCGTCGATCCTGTCGCTCGTCGGCATCGACCCGCCGACCTCGATGGAGGGCACCCTGATGGAGCGTCGCAGCTCCGGGGGCGAGTCGCTCGCCGACCGCAGCCACTTCCTGGTCGAGGCCGAC
>JAEWED010000006.1 GCA_023389745.1 Actinomycetes bacterium | reverse complement strand
GACGGAGGGGAAGAACGCGCGCGCCGCGAGCTCCGGACGCTGCTCCGCGAGGCGCTTCCCGGCGATGTACACGAGCGAGCTCGACTGCGCCTCGACCGCGGGCCCGCACACGAGGAGCGCCCCGTACGGAGCAAGCGCAGGGACGAAAGGCGCGAGGGCGGTCAGGTCACCGAGCAGGAGCTCCGGCGGCGTCACGGCGAGGATCTCCGCGGCGTTGTTGAACGTCGCCCGGATGACGTCGTGCATTCGAGAGTGGTTGGCGGTGAACGGCCGCCCGACGCGCTGCTCGGGCCGGAGCTGGTTCCACCGCATGCGCGCGACCGCCGGCGTCATGATCGCGAAGATGTTCGTGAGCGCCTGATCGAGGTCGGCGTGGAAGATGTGCGAGCGCCATGCTTGCTCGACGATCTGACCCGGAACGCGGTCGAGCGGCATCGGCGCGTAGTCCTCGTGGAAGCGCCGCTGCTCCTCGGTCGGCTCGCGGAGGCGGGAGAGGACGTTCACCGCGCACCATGCCTTGTCGAAGAAGTGCTGCCGGAGGAACAGCTCGTAAAGCTCGGCGTAGAGCTGCGGCTCGTGCGGGTCGCGATCGATCTCGTCACGCACTCGCGCGACGGCGTTGTCGAGGTTGTCGGTGACGACGAGCAGCTCGATGACGATCTTCCGGACCTCGGTGTGGTCGGGATCGAGGCGGGAGGCGGCGTCGAGCGCGTCGTAGGCCCGGGACGCGTCGCCGAGGCGGTCGCGGTAGATGAGGCCGAGCTGGTGGAACAGGAGGAACTGGAGCTGCGGGGCGTCGTCGTCCTTCACCCGCGCGATCATCTTGCGGTACGAGCGCTCGAGCCTCTCCCAGTTCTTCTCCTCGGTGAGCACGCGGACGAGCTCCTCGAAGACGTCGAGGCGCTTCTTGTCGATGTCGAGGACCTGCTCGTACAGGTCGGCTGCGCGGAGGCGGTCTTCGAGCTTGTCGCGTACGACCTCCGCCATCGCGACGAGGCTCTTCACCTTCTCCTCGGGCGAGTCGGACGCGGCCTCTGCCATGTCCTCGAGGACGCCGGTGAGCAGGCCCCACTCTCCGAGCTCGCCGTAGAGCCACATCATCGTCTGGAGCAGCCACGGGTCGACCGGCTTGATCGCGCGCGCCTCCTCGAAGACGCTCGCCGCCTTCTCGAGCTCCTCGGCGCGGCGCGCCCAGATCTCCCCCGCCTCGCAGAAGAGGTCGAAGCGCGCGTCCGCGTTCGTCGCGTTGCGCGCCATGTCGACCTTGAGCTTGCAGGCACGCGGGAAGTCGCCCTGGGCGAGATAGATCTCCGCGAGCTCCCGCGTGATGTCCTGGTCCTCGGGCTCGAGCCGGCGGGCGCGCTCGAACATCGCGGCCGCCGAGTCGAGATCGCCGAAGCCGCGCTGGAGCACGGCGAGCCGCATGAGATGATCGGCAGGCAGGTCGTCCGCGTCCGCCGCGACGCGAGCGAGGTGCTCACGCGCCCTCGCCAGCGACGGCGCCGACTCGCGGCACTGGCTCGCGACCGCGATGAGGTCTGCCTGTGCGCCGGGATCGTTGGGACGTGCATCGAGCGCCGCGATCGCCGACGTCATCGCTCGGTCGGCGTCGCCGAGCGCCGCCGCGATCCTCGTCCCGAGGCGGAGCCGCACGAAGAGCGCTTCCCCATCCCGGTCGCGGATCGCCGCGTTCACGAGCAGCTCACAAAGCGGAGCGGCCTCCGCCCAGCGCTCGTCGGCGGTGTATGCATCCAGCATCGCGACGGCGGCGATCTCGTTCGACGAGTCGGCGCGGATCGCGGCCTCGTACGCCTTGTGCGCGGCGTCCTCGTCGCCCTGCTGCTGGTGGAACCGCGCGAGCTCGACGAGCACCGCGGCGCGCTGTCGAGGAACGTCGGTGTGCTTCTTCCGTTGTTCGAGGCATTCGATCACGCGATTGTCGTCACCGTTCGCGGCGGCGAGCTTCTGGAGCGCTTCCCAGGCGGCCGCGTTCGTCGGATCGACCACGACGGCGCGCTCGTACTGGAGCTGCGCTGCGATCGAGTCTCGCTCGGGCGTGTTGAGGAAGTCACCGAGCTTGACCAGCTCCTGCGACGAGGCGCGCTTCGTCGGCGCGAGGTCTGCGAGGCGAGCCTTGTAGGTGGCGAGGTTCGGCCAGTCCCCGAGCTTCTCGTAGAGCCGTGCGAGATCACCGATCGCCCGGCGGTGCTTCGGCTCGACGACGAGGAGGTTGCGGTACACCTCGACGGCGCCGGCGGGGTCCCCGAGCTTCGACTCGAGCACCTCGGCTGCGAGCTCCAGCAGCTCCACCTTCGACTTCTTGTCGAACGTGTGCTCCGCACGGACGCCGAGGATGCGCGCGAGCTTCGGCCATTCCCGGAGCGCGTGGTAGCAGCGCTCGAGGCCCTTCAACGCCGCCGGGTGGGAGGGCTCGATCTCGAGGACGCGCTCGAGCAGGTCGGCCGCGGCCTCGCGCTTCAGGAACTTCGTCTCCTGCAGCTCGGCGAGCTCGAGGAGCGCGTCGATGCGCTCGGCCTCGGTCGGCGCGACCTCGGACTGGCGCTCGAGCGCCCACTGCACCTGGTCGTACTTCTCCTTCTCCTTCCCGAGCCGCTTGATGCCCTGGAGGGCGACGAGCGACGTCGGATCGAGCTGCAGCGCCGTCTCGTAGTGCTTCTGCGCGTCCGGAGTGCCCGCGTAGGCGCTCGCGAGCGCGAGGTGCAGGGCGACCTTCTCCTCCTTGCGGATCGTCCGCTCGAGCGCGCGGGTCAGGTGCTCGCGCTGGGTCTTCGCGTCCCCGTTCATCGCCGCGAGCTGCGCGGCTCGCTTGAGGACGACGGGGTGCACCTTGTCGTGCCGTTCGATCTCGGAGACGAAGGACGAGACCTCGCTGCCGCGAGAGAGAACGCGCTCGTACCAGTAGACGAGGTGCCCGAGGTACACGACGCGCTTGTCGTCCGGAGCGCCCGGCAGGAGCTTCCTCTTCACCCTGTCAGCGAGCTCGCCGATCCGCTGCGCGGCCTTGCCGACGCGGTCGACGGCCGCGACGACGTCCGCGTTGTCGGGCGCGAGCTCGAAGGCCTCGACGAGCGTCTGGAAGGCCTCGTTCCCATCGTCGAGCCTCGTCTCGTACACGCTCGCGATCTTGAGGAAGAGCGCCGCTTTCTTGTTCGGACCGTCGGTCGACGCGAGCCGCTGGCGGTAGAGCGCGATGAGCGGGCCGAAGCGTCGCTCCTCGAGCAGCTCCTTCTCCTCGGCGTCGAGGTGCTCCAGCGCCGCCGGCGGCTCTGTCGCCCCTCTCGCGACCGGCGGCTGGAACGCGGGCGCCGGGACGGGAGAGCCGATGCTGGTGCTCGTCTGATCGTCGGAAACGAGCTCGTCCGACACGAGCTCGACGATCTCCGCGTCGGCGATCTCCTCGATCTCCGCGATCTCCTCGACGTGGTCGGATGCGGCGTCGCCGACGAGCGGCAGCGCCGCCGTGACCGGAGCTGCCTCGATCTCCTCGAGCGGGGGCGCCGGCTCGACCGGCACGCCGAGGTCGTCGCGATGCAGCCGCGCGGTGAGCTGCGCGACCTCGTCGCCGTCGGTGAACGCGCGCGTCTCGACAGGCGTCAGCACCGGTCGTCCGACCGAGGTCGCGTCGTCCTCGCGCACCTCCTCGGCGAAGGCGCTTGCCTCGAACGCGAGCGAGGACATCGGGACGTCGATCGACGCATAGGACTTCGACCCCGAGCCGTCCTTCGCGAGCGCGTCTGGGGGGCTCGCGCCCATCATCGTCGCGTCCTCGCTCTCGCTCTCCAGTCCGAGCAGCTCGGGCGGCGCCGCGGCGGGCTCCGGGAGGCTCGCCGCCTCCGCCATCTCCGGGATCGACGCCAGCGTGAAGCGCGGGAGCTCGCCTTCGGGCAGCTCTTCGGGGTTCGGGAAGTTCGTCGTCGCGAGCGCGCTCACCGGCGGGCCCGGCTCGAACACCGTGGCGTCGGGGCTGCTCCGCTCGTCGCGCTCGTCGCGCTCGCCGCGCTCGCCGAACGTCGGCTGGCTCTCCGCCAGCGGCGCTTCGTCGAGCAGCGCCTCCACCTCGTCCGTGGTCGGATCGTGCCCCTCGCGTCGGGCCATGGACGGCAGGGCGCCCTTGAACACCGCCGTCGTCTCCGATGCGAGCTCGGCGCTCGACTTCGTGAGCGCCGGCCCCGCTGCACGCGTGACTGCGGTCGACTCGCCGTCGAGCGCCGCCGTGCGCGCCCACGTTTGTGCACGCGGCCAGGAGGAGACCTCGCCGGAGTCGTCCAGCGAGAACGCCGGGAGCGCGCCTTCCTCGGGTGAGTCGAGGGCTGAGTCGATCGACGGCGACCGCTCTAGCGGCAGACGCGTCTGCGTGTCGCCGTACTCGAGCAGCGTCGGGCGCAGCTTCCAGGCGTCGCTCACCGGCTCGGTGAGCGGCGGCGCCTCGGGTGTGTCCGGGACCTCGCCCATCATCGCGCGGAGCGCTTGCGCGACGTCGTGACCAGGCATGGTCCCGACGACCGACGCCGCCGGCGGTTCGATCGGCTCGAGGT
>JAEWED010000240.1 GCA_023389745.1 Actinomycetes bacterium | reverse complement strand
ACCACAGCCAGCTGCTGTCGCGCTTCCGGCTGCGAGAGGTCGCGGTGAAGGTCGTCGGCGTCGGCAGCGTGGGCACCCGTTGCCTGATCGCGCTGCTGCACGGCCGCGACGAGGACGACGTGCTGTTCCTCCAGGTGAAGGAGGCCGAGCGGTCGGTGCTGGCGCCCTACTCGGGTGACAGCGAGTACGCCCACCAGGGCGAACGAGTGGTCGTCGGGCAGCGCCTCATGCAGGCCGCGAGCGACGTGTTCCTCGGCTGGACCGAGGGCCCCGGCGGGAACCACTTCTACGTGCGCCAGCTGCGCGACATGAAGGGCAGCGTCGACGTCGACTCGCTCCCGCCCGACGGGCTCGTCGTCTACGGCGAGCTCTGCGGCCGGACCCTCGCCCGGGCTCACGCCCGTGCCGCGGATCCGCTCGCGATCGCCGGTTACCTTGGCAAGCCGGAGCGCTTCGACGAGGCGATGGAGGCGTTCGCGGTGGCCTACGCCGACCAGACCGAACGCGACCACGCCACGTTCCTGGCGGCGATCGAGGACGGTCGGATCAGCGCGGTCCCGAACGTGTGAGCCGGCCCGGCGTCGCAGCGCGACCGGCCGGACCGCCGGAGGACCGGCTCAGCCCGCGAGGGTCTTGAGCTGCGAGGCGATCGCCAGCTGCACGACACCCCAGATGATCAACCGGATGCCCACGAGCAGCGCGAGCACCAAGATCGTGATGTCGGGCCAGACGACGGCGAGCACGCCGGCGACGACACCGAGCAGGCCGAGCACCACGAGCAGCACCCAGTGCCGCTCGTGCTCGCGATCCGCGACGGCCATCGCGATCTGGATCGCTCCCGTCACGAGCAGCGAGGCGCCGACGAACACGGCGAGGAACCACAACGACTTGCCCGGGCGCAGCAGGACGATGAGCCCGGCGACCAGGAACAACGCGCCGATCAGGTAGCCGAACCACGGGTGGTGTCGTCCGCCTGCGGTGACGAGCTCGCTCAGGCCGTTCATGAACAGGGCGATCGCGAGCAGGATCGCGAGCGTCGCGATGGCGACGTTCGGGCTGAAGAGCAGCCAGACGCCGATCCCGATGCTCAGGATCCCCATGACCAGCCACAGGAGCCAGGTGTTGGGCCCGATGCCCCGGACCTCGACGTTCACTTCGTTGGCCTGCATCGTCGCTCTCCCTCGTCGCGGACGCGCGTGAGCCTACGGCGGACGCGGAACGACCCGGCGGACGGTCGTCCACCGGGTCGCTGCGACGGGTCGGCTGGTGTCAGCGCTTGCCCGAACGTGCCAGTGCGGCACCGCCGGTGAGCAGACCGAGCGCGCCCAGGACCAGTCCGCCGATGGCCAGCCCGTTGCTCGAGCCGGACCCGTCGTCGTCCGAGGCGCCCGCGGCGCTCTCGCCGTCGGTGTCCGGTGCGGCCGTCGTGGTCGTGGTGTCGGCGTCGTCACCGTGGCCGCCGTCCGCCGCGGTCAGCACGACCGCGGGGGCGGGATGCTCCGGCTCCTCCTGGCCCTCGACGACCGGTTCGATCCACGCGGTCTCACCGGTCTCGCAGGTCTGCACGACGGGGAACTCGACGGCCGTGCCGGCGTCGCCCTCGGGCAGCTTCATCGAGATCCAGAACATCTGGAGCTCGTCGTCGGGCAGCGACCCGCCCTCCCAGATCACCTCGTCGACGGTCTCGGTGATCTTCGTGCCGTGGTTGTCGATCGGCGGGTCGAGCTGGCGCGTCGTCGTGGTCAGGTTCCACCCGGGAACCGGCTGCGGCTTCACCGAGGTGACGCCGTCGCCCATCTTGATCGCCACCTTCGTCGTCGGAGATCCGTCGCACCCGTGACTCACCTTGAACGCCGTGGTGAAGTACGACCCGGACGGCGCCTCGGGGTCCTGCGGCGAGACGTGCGCCCCGGCGGTGCCCGCCGCCAGGAAGGGTGCGGTGACCGCCGCGACGGTCGCGGCGACCGCGCATCGACGGGCGATCCTGCCGCGGCGACGGGACGGGATGGAACGGTTCATGAGCTGCTCCCAGGTGGGGGATGTGTCGACTGGTTGGTCGTCGCGCTCCCCGCTTCGGTTCCCGTGCAGCTGCGATCGAGGTTGGCCCGCTGCGATCAGCGCGGACCGATCGGCACCTCGAAGGTCGCGCTGAGCGCCTCGAACTTGCCGAGCCGGGCGTCGACCCGGACGGTCCACTCACCGACGAGCGGGAAGTCGGCGTACGCCACCGAGTGGCCGGCGGTCACCACCTGCATCTCCGGCTGCAGCGGGCCCACGTCCTCGGCCGGCAGGGTCAGCGACAGCGTGAGCTCGCTCACCTCGGCCATGAGCCGGCCGTCCGCGCCGAGCGCGATGACGTGCACCTCGTTGGTGCCCCGCGCTCCGGGCTCGACGGTGAGCTCGACCTGGCCGTCGCCGAACGCGGCGCGCTCGATGAACAGGCCACCGGCGCTCGTGTCCGGGTCGGGCGGCGAGATCTGCGACAGGGCGGCGCCGGCGAGCAACGCCACCGAGAGCAGCACGACCTCGATGCGGACCCCACGACGCAACGACGCCACCGTCGCCGCATCCTTGGTCGCGACGGTGTTGGTCGCGATGGTGTCGGTCGCGACGGTCCCGGCCGCCACCTCGTCGTCGACGGCGTGCTCGGGAAGGTCCGGAGTGACCCCGGCACGGTTGCGGAAGGCGACGACGACGGTCGCGACCAGCAGCACGGCCTTGAGCACGCCGAGTCGCCCGTAGTTCGACGACAGGAGCTGGTCGATCGGCACCCGGTCGAGCACGAGGGCCACGCCCGTGATCGCCAGCAGCACCACCGCGCCCATCGCGAACGGTGAGAGCCGCTCGACGTCGCGTCGCACCTCGGCGGCGTGCGCGCCGGCGCAACGACGATCGACCCACACCAGCCCGACACCCCAGACCACCGCCGCGAGCACGTGCACCACGGTCAGGGGTGCCGACAGGGCGACGGGTGGCAACGACACGGCGTGGCCCTGCATGGCGACCGCGCCGACGGTCAGCACGCCGAGCGGCAGCTCCACGGGCGCGGCCTTCGGCACCAGCGACACGACCACGCCGACCAGCGCGAGCACGCACGCGAGCAGCGACACCTTGCCGCTCGCGGTGTCGAGGGTGACCTCGAAGGACTCGGACATCGACGAGCCGACCACCGTCAGGGCGCCGATGAACAACAGCAGCGTCCCGTCGAACACGAGCACCCAGCGCCAGCGGTACCAGGCGGACCTCGGCGTGTCGCCGGTGCGGCGCCGCAGCGCGGCGACCAGCACGCCGACGAGTGCCATCAGGGCCACCGCGGCGCCGACGGCGCGCATCACGTTCGCCACCAGCGGCGCGCCGGCGTCACCGACGTCGAAGGGCTCGGTCAGGGTCGCGGTGCGCAGGTGGAAGAGGTACGCACCGCGGATGGGGTGGCCGTCGGCCGAGACGGCCTTCCAGTCGACGGTGTAGGAGCCGTCGGTGTCGAACTCCGGCAACGACGCGGTGATGCTGTCGTCGGTGCCGGACACCTCGACACCGCCGAGCTCTCGGCCGGAGGGGTCGAACACGCGCACCGCGTCGCTGGTCGCCGAGATGCCCTCGTTGAACTCGAGCACGATCTCGCTCGGCGCGGTCTCGACCGTGCTGTCGGCCTCCGGGGTCATGGACACCAGTGCCGCGTGGGCGCCGACGGGGCCGGCGAGCACCACGCCGAGCACCAGGAACACGGCGACGAGCACCCCCGACCTGCGGGCGCGTGAAGAGGAAGAGAGCTGGACCATCACGGAGTAGTCGTCGCGGGCCTCGCTCCGGTTCCGGGTGATCCGGGTCACGGGACGGCGCGTGGCGGCGAGGGACCCGTTCCGTCGACGCGGGTGGCGACACCGGCCGCGGCTCGTCGTTCGGCACGGCGGCGACGCCACCGACGGACACGACGCCAGAGCACGACCACGAGGGCCACGAGCAGCACGAATGCCAGGACGGGCACCACGATCGCCAGCACCGTCATCACCGCTGCGACGGCGTCCTCGACCGCGGAGACGACGGGGTTGCCGACCCCGGCGGTGCCGGCGGTGACCGCCGGGCGCACCGCGCCGCGGGCGAGCTGCACCGACTCACCGAGCACCATCCCCGCCAGCGCCGCCACCCACGGGTGCGACTGCGACAGGAGGTTCTCCTGGGCGGCGAACACGACCGCGCCGGACGCGGGTGCCACGACGGTCCCGGCGGCGTGCAGCACGTGGTCGACCACCGCGATCTTGTCCCCGACCAGATCGATCAGGAAGACGAGACCCAGGACGATCAGCGCGGCGTTCGAACCGAGGCGGTCGAACGGTTCGGTCAGGGTGACCGCCCCGACACGCTGCGCGATCCCGAGGCCGAGCAGCGGGATCCACGCGTTGAGTCCCGAGGCGGACCCCAGGCCGATGGCGCCGAGCAGGTTGGTGAACAGCGTGACGTCCACGGCGACAGTCTCGCACGCAGTCCTCTGGGTCGATCGGCCCGGATGCGCAGCAGATCCGCCCATTGGCGCCGCAATGTGCCGTGTTGCACACTTCTGACCCATATTCAGCTGATCCGAGACGGTTCGGGTCACCCAGGGGGCTTCATGGGGAGGACTGCGAACGCCGGGGCCGCCGTGGGCGGAACGGCGACCGAGGGGACGTCTCGATCTCGACCTGTTCGCACCGCGATCGTCCTCGGCGCCGGTGGCACCGTGGGGATCGGCTACCACGCCGGCGTGCTCAAGGCCCTCGCCGACGCCGGCATGGACCCGGCCGCGGCCGACCTGGTCGTCGGCACCTCGGCCGGAGCGATCGTGGGATCGATCCTCCGGGTCGGCCACGACCTCGACGAGGTGTGGGAGCTCGCCCACGCGGACGAGAACCCGTTCGTCGACGACCAGCCGTTCTTCCGACCGGACGTGGTGTTCTCGCAGGGGTGGCGCACGCCGCTGGGCCTCGCCCGCCGGGTGGTCGGATCGACCTGGGTGCTGCAGCGCTCGGTCGTGCGGTGGCCGACGATGAACCCTCCCCGGACCATGCAGCGCTTCTACCGGGCGGGCCTTGGTTCGGTGACCGAGCAGCGCAGCGAGTTCGCGCTCTGGGCCGGCGAGGAGTGGCCCGAGGAGCGGCTCGCGCTCTGCTCGTTCGACATCGTGACCGGTCGCCGGGTCGTGCTCGGCGAGCCAGGGCCTCGGCGGCCCGCGCTGCCCGACGCGATGCGTGCCGCAGCGGCGGTGCCGATCGTGTACCCGCCGGTCCGTCTCGGACGCCGCCTGCTCGTCGACGGCGCGGTCAGCTCGTCGACGAACCTCGACGTCGCGGTCGAGGCCGGCGCCGAGCTGATCGTGGTGGCCGCGCCGCTCACCTACGACCACGACGACCGACCGTCGCTGCACCATCGTGTGGGCAAGCAGCTCTTCGACTGCCGGCTCGAGAAGGAGCTCGCCGCGGCACGCGCCGCGGGGGTCGAGGTGCTCGAGATCCGACCCAACGCCGAGGAGGCCGAGGTGCACGGGCTCAACCTGCTGCGCTCGGGCGGCAACGCCGAGGTCGCCGACCTGTCCCACGAGCGCACGACCGACGCCCTCGCCACCCAGGCCGGGCAGCGCTTCCGGCGCTCGTGGCGAGCGGCGAACCGCACCGCGGCGCAGACGACCGACGGGCGCAGCCGCCCGAGTCGCCGCCTCGGCCGTTCGGGCTGACGGGCGCGACCCGCCGGTGGACTCAGCTCAGGCGCCGCCGGCGAGGCTGGGATCAGAGGCCGCCGGCGAGGCTGGGGTCAGGCGCCGCCGGCGAGGTAGCGCCAGGCGTTCGAGTGTGCGCCGGGAGGTGAGCAGCCGTCGGTGGCGGTCGCGTTGTGCGGACCGTTGTTGTCGAGCAGGCACGACGGCTGCGCGGTCGTGACGATCCGGTTGGTCCCGCCGTATGGCCGGGCCGTGGTGATCACGTTCTGCTCGGGACCGGCCAGACCCAGTGCGTCGGCCACCGCCCGCTGGATGCCCAGGCCGTAGTCGTTGAGGTGGCTGAAGGTCGCGATCGACGAGGTCGGGGTCGCGAAGTCGCCCTCGGTCACCCAGGGTGCGACGGAGTAGGCGCTCGAGCCGAGGTAGAACGCGTCGTACGCACCCGAGAGCATGGCGACGCGTGCGAGCGGGAACTGCTTGCCGAGGTAGAGCGCGACACCGGCGCCCTGGGAGTGGCCCATCGCCACGACCTTGGTCCAGTCGAGCTCGCAGCCGCCGTACTGCGGCGACTCGATGCAGTCACCGCCGGACCGGTCCTGGAACTGGGTCCAGTCGTCGAGCGGGAAGCGCTCGACGAGGTGGTCGACCAGCTTGATCAGGCGGTTCACGACCGAGTTCGAGGGCGTCACGCTGACCGACGGGTGGTCGGCCGCGTAGCCGTCGGGGTCACCGACGCCCGAGCCGAAGACGACCTCGCTGCGGAACTCGCGATGGCAGTCGGCCCACGTCGAGACCGCGGAGTCCGGGCACGCCGACTGGGTGCCCACCCCCGAGGCGTAGCGGAGCCCGATGACGTGGTAGCCGTCGGCCGCCAGCTTGTTGCCCATGCCGGCCAGCGCGCTCGGGCCGGCACCGGTGCCGTTGAAGAGCACGACCAGTCGGTTGCGAGGTGTGCCCGCGGCGGGGATCGCGAAGTTCGGGTAGAGCGGATCGCCCGAGATCGACGGGTCGGTCGAGTTCGGCGGGATCTCGGCGTAGCCGAAGCCTCCTTCGCCGCCCGGCCCCGGTTGCGGGGGGCAGGCGGTGGCGAGCAGTGCCACCGCAGCGAGGACGAGCGCAACGGCGCCTCTCGAGTACTTCTGTCGTGCCACGGAGCCTCTCCCAGTCGCCGAGCACCTGTACGCACAGGTCTGTGAATTCTGCCATACCGCCACGCGCCGGTCATCAAACCGGATCGAGCGATATTGCGCCCCGCAACAACTTAGAGCAGGTCGGCGAAGAAGTCGTTGCCCTTGTCGTCGGTGATGATGAACGCCGGGAAGTCCTCGACCTCGATCTTCCAGATCGCTTCCATGCCGAGCTCCGGGTACTCCAGCACCTCGACGTGCTTGATGGCGTCCTGGGCGAGGATCGCGGCCGGCCCGCCGATGGAGCCCAGGTAGAAGCCGCCGTGCTTCGCGCACGCCTCGCGCACCTGCTTGGAGCGGTTGCCCTTCGCCAGGGAGATGTAGCTGCCGCCGTGCTCCATGAGCAGGTCGACGTAGCTGTCCATGCGCCCCGCGGTCGTGGGACCGAAGCTGCCCGACGGCATGCCCTCGGGGGTCTTGGCCGGGCCCGCGTAGTAGATCGGATGGTCCTTCACGTACTGCGGCAGGCCCTCGCCACGCTCGATTCGCTCCTTCAGCTTGGCGTGCGCGATGTCGCGGGCGACCACCACGGTGCCCGACAGCGACAGCCGGGTGCGGATCGGGTACTGCGAGAGCTGGTTGCGGATCTCGTCCATGGACTGCGACAGGTCGACGTGCACGACCTCGTCGCCGAGATCGGCCTCGGTGACCTCGGGCAGGTACTTGGCGGGGTCGTGCTCGAGCTGCTCGACGAACACGCCCTCGGAGGTGATCTTGCCGACGCTCTGGCGGTCCGCCGAGCAGCTCACGCCGATGCCCACCGGGCACGACGCGCCGTGGCGCGGCAGACGGATCACACGGACGTCGTGGCAGAAGTACTTGCCGCCGAACTGCGCGCCGATGCCCGTCGCCGCGGCGAGCTGCCAGATCTGCTGCTCGAGCTCGACGTCGCGGATCGCGTGGCCGAGCTCGTTGCCGACGGTCGGCAGACCGTCCAGGTAGCGGGCGCTCGCGTACTTGACCGTCTTCAGGTTCATCTCGGCCGAGGTGCCGCCGATGACGATCGCCAGGTGGTACGGCGGACAGGCCGACGTGCCGAGCGTGCGGATCTTCTCGTCGATGAACTTCAGCAGCGTCTCGGGGTTCAGCAGCGCCTTGGTCTCCTGGTACAGGAAGGTCTTGTTGGCGCTGCCACCGCCCTTGGTCATGACGAGGAACTTGTACTCGTCGCCGTCGACCGCCGAGATGTCGATCTGCGCCGGCAGGTTGGTGCCGGTGTTCTTCTCCTCGTAGGTCGTGATGGGTGCGAGCTGCGAGTAGCGCAGGTTGGTCTCGGTGTAGGTCCGGTAGACGCCGCGGGCGATCGCGGCCTCGTCGCCACCCGCCTCTCCGTCGGCGCCGTGGGTCCAGACCTGCTGGCCCTTCTTGCCCATGACGATCGCGGTGCCGGTGTCCTGGCAGCTCGGCAGCACCATGCCTGCCGACACGCACGCGTTCTGCAGCATCGTGCGAGCGACGAAGCGGTCGTTGTCGGTCGCCTCGGGGTCGTCGAGGATCTTCGAGAGCTGGGCGAGGTGGCCCGGCCGGAACAGGTGCGAGATGTTGCGGACCGACTCGGCCACCAGCAGCGTCAGCGCCTCACGGTCCACCTCGAGGATCCGGTTCCTGCGGTACTCCCCCACGGACACGAGGTCCGAGGTGAGCTGCACGAAGGGGGTGTCGTCCTTCGCCTGGGGGAACATCTCCTGGTACTGGAACTCGGGCATGGCCCGAATCTACGCGGCGGCCCTCCGCGGTCCCCAAGCAGGCCCTCGAGCTCACCTGCCGGCAACCAGTTGCCGTGGCTGTGTCAGGACGGCAACCAGTTGCCGTGGAAGCCGTACGGCACTCGCTGGGGCAGGTGCACGGCGGCGACGGGGCCGGCGGCCACGTCCTGGGCGGCGAGCACCACCAGCTGCGAGCGATCCGTTGCGGCGTCGTACACGAACGTGAGCAGGTGGCCGTCGTCCTCGTCCGCGTCGGGCGACGAGGGCACGAACACCGCTTCGCCGACCGAGCGGCCCGGGCCGAACCGGTGGCGCGACACGACGCCGGTCTCGAAGTCGTGGTGGTACAGGCAGTCGGGCTCGAACACCGAGCTGCCCCGACGCTCGTCGCTCAGCGCGGTCGCCCAGCCGTGGCGCTGCCGGCGGCCCACCCGACGCTCGTCGACCCGCGGGAACTCCAGGGGGACGTCGCCGAGCTGCTCCTCGGTCGTGGTGCCGCGGCGCAGGTCGAGGGTCCAGCGCCACAGGTTGGGCACGCTCTCGTCGGGACCCAGCCGGGACCGGTCGAACACCCGATCGTGGCGCACCACGTCGAGCACCACCGCGGCGGGCTCGCCGTCGTCGCCGAGCACGTCGTGGGCGTTGAGCGGATGGAACACGTAACACGGCGCCACCTCGAACCACCGGACCGTGGCATCGGGGTGCGACCGGCTGCCGCCGAGGGGCAGCACGCCCACCCGTGCCGGATGGTCGGGGTTCCAGGTGTACGGCAGGGCGGCGCCGGTCATGGCGACGTCCACGTCGAAGGTGACCGGCAGGTCGTAGAAGACGGCGTGGCGCTCGGTGATCGACATGTCGTGCACCATCGGGGAGCCCGGCATGTCGATGTCCTCGACGTGCACGACCCGCCCCTCGGGCGACACCACGGCGTACTCGGCCACGTCGGGACGGGCCCAGAAGTAGTTGGTCAGGTGCAGCTCACCTGTCGCCGGGTCGACCTTGGGATGCGCCGTCGCGCCGTGGGGCAGCGTGCCGTCGAAGTCCGAGCGGGCGACGGTGTCGAGCTCGAGGTCCAGCTCGACCGGCTTGGAGCCCGCCTCGACCAGCGCGAAGCAGCGGCCGGCCAGGCCGATCACGTTGGTGTTGGCCGCGAAGTCCGCCCCCTCGGTGACGGGTCCGCCCGGGTCGGGCTCACCGAGCTCGGCGGGCACGTCGCCGGCGCGGACCCACCGGTTGCGGTACCACTCGGCGCGCCCGTCGCGCAGGCGGACGCCGTGCACCATCCCGGCGCCGGTGAACCAGTGGTACGACGCGGCGTCGGCGTGCATCGGGTTGGGCCCGTTGCGCAGGTAGCGACCGTCGAGCGACAGGGGCAGCTCGCCGTCGACCTCGAGGTCGACCGCGGTGAGCTCGGTGTCGACGGGCGCGAAGTTGCCCAGCAGGTACGGGTTGTCGACCGGCGCTGCGGCGCCGGTAGAGGTGTCGATCGACATGTTGTCCCCCTGGGTTCTCAGTGGCGGGGTGGTCAGTCGGTGGCGTCGTCGCCGTTCGACTGGGTGAGCACCGAGCGCTGCGGCCCGGTCTGGCTGAACGCACGAGCGAGCAGCGGTGACGTCGCCTTCAGCACCGACAGCTCGTCGGTCGCTTCGGGAGCCGGTTCGACTGCGGCCGCGGCCGGTTCTCGCACCGGTTCCGGCTCCCGCACCGGTTCCGGCTGGGACTCGGGTCCGGACATGACGTCCGGTTCGACGACAGCCGGGGCGACCACGGCGAGGTGCGGTGCCATCACGACCTCGATGGGCGCCTCGGAGATGTCGGCGGCGATCTCGTCGAAGAGGTTGCGCGTCGCGTCCGCGTCGCGCCGGGAACGCCGACGGCGGCGGGCGGGACCCTCGGTGCCGGCAGCGTCGGCAGCGGAGGCGTCGTCGGCCGGTGCGGCGACCTCGGCCACGAAGAGCGCGGGTGCCTCGGCACGGCGGTCGCAGAGCATCCAGCCACGCGGCACCGTGAGCCGCTCGGCGTGCAGCTCGCAGATCTCCTGGGCGCGACCGGAGGTATCGAGCAGCTGGTCGAGCCACACCTGACAGGTCACGGTGTCGTACGCGAGGCGCGCACGGGCGGGACGATCACATCCCGGTCGCACGCAGACCCTGTCCATGGCTGGAGGCTACCGCCGGCCTTGTCGCTACTGCCGGACAGTGCGCGAGGGCTGGGCCGTCGCGCGTACGGAGAAGCCGGTGACGTCGAGTCGTGGGGAGCCCAGCGACTCGATGACCTGTGTCGCGAGCGCGGCGAGCACCTCGTCGCCGTCGTCGTCGGGTCCGAGGTCGAGCTCGGCGTCGACGGTCAGCACACGCACACCCGCGGGTGCGGCTTCGGCGCGCAGCTCCCGGGCGAACGCGACGAGCGCGGCGGTCGAGATCGCGTGGTGCGCGTCACCGCCGTGCGCGTCGGCGACGAGGTCGGGACGGGAGCTCGATGCGAAGAAGACGACCTGGCCCCGTGCGGCGCTCAGCGAGGCGAGCAGCCGCTGGGTGAGCAGGTAGGGACCCCGCAGGTTGAGCAGGTAGTGCTCGTCGAGGCTCTCGAGGCTGCCGTCGCTCACCGTCGCCGAGGCGCGCACGCCCGCGGCGTGCACGAGCACGTCGACCGGCGCCCCGATCCGCTCGACGAAGTCGGCCGCGTCGGCGACGTCGTCGGCACTGGCCAGGTCGCAGCGCAGCATCGCCGAGGCGCCACCGCAGCGCCGTGCGGTCTCACGCAGCTCGGTGACCGAGCGGCCCAACAGGCAGACCCGTGCGCCACGATCGGTGAGCTCCTCGGCGACCATCGCCCCGAGCAACCCCGTCGCACCGGTCACGACCGCGAGCTTGCCCTCGAGCGGCCGCTCCACCGGTATCGACGCCGGTCCGGGCTCGGGCGCCGGCTCGCTCGGCGGCGGCTCCACGCCGAACACGGGCCGCGGCGGGTCGATGAACGGCGATGACGTCGCGTCGTCGTGCTGCTCGTCCACTCCGAACCTCGGCGCTCGGGTCACGTGGTCGTGACCATCAGGTGCCCCATCGGCCGCGATCGGGCCGACATGAGCGGTCATGATGCGCGGACCTCGGCGACGAGCGCTCGATGGTCGCTCACCGGCAACCGCACCGTCCGAGCGGGCGGACCCGTCGTCGCCGGCTCGAGCCCCCGCACCGCCACGACGTCGATCTCGATGCGAGGTGAGCCGGCCGGGTAGGTCGGGCCCGCCCGCAGCGGTGTGAGACCGGCGGCGGCCAGGGCCGGCACCACGACCGTCGGGCGAAGGTTCAGGTCACCCGCGAGGATCCACGGCTCGGGCCAACGGCTCAGCTCGTCGAGCAGCGCGTCGAGCTGCATCGGTGCCTCGGCCGGGCCGGAACGCACCCGGCTCTGCAGATGCGTCGCTGCGACGGTGACCTCGTCGCCGTCGACCCGGACGCGCGCCAGCACGGCGACCCGCGGGGCGGCGTCGCCGGGCAGGCGCACGGTGCGAGTGGACAGCACGGTGCCCCGCACCAGCAGGGCGACCCCGTCGTGCCCGGTCACCAGGACCCGACGCGCCGGGCCGAAGAGCGCGGTCGACCCGGTGGCCGAGCCGAGCAGCGCCCCCTGGTCGCGGAACCAGGATCGGACGAGCCGACGGTCGACCTCCTGGAGCGCGACGATGTCCGAGTGCAGCGATGTGACCGACGACCGCAGACCGCGCAGGTCGGTGAACAACGACCGCAGGCCGCTGCCCTCATGGGCACCGTGGCGGGTGTTGAAGGTCGCGACGCGCACGACTCCAGCCTTGCAGACCGCTCCTGCGTGAGCGCCTCTCTCAAGGGGTCCGCGGAATCGACCGATCCCTCTCTGGTGACCCCTCCCCGCCCGCACACCTCGGACCGGCGCGCGTCCTCGCGGACCCGGCGCCGATCGCTGCTCGCCCTCCTCGGACTCGTGGTCGCCGTCGCCGCGGCCTGCCAGCCGCCTCCTCCGCCACCGCCTGCCGCCGACTCCTTCACCTTCTCGGGCTCCGGCTGGGGCCACGGCGTCGGCATGAGCCAGTGGGGCGCCCGCGGGATGGCCGAACGGGGTGTCACCTACGACCAGATCCTCGGCTACTACTACACCGGCGCCGCGGTCACCTCGAGGGTGACGAACGACAACATCCGCGTGCTCGTCACCGAACGCCAGAACACCATCACGCTGCGCGCCGTCGGCAACCAGGTCACGGTCGCCGGCGAGTGGTTGCCGAACGGTCACTCGGTCACCGTGACCCGCTCCGGGTCGAACGTCGTGGTGAGCGGCATCATCAACCGGACCGTCGCCAACTCGATCGCCGTGACCTACCCGCAGTCCTCGGTCACCGTCTCGGCACCCGGCTACAACTTCCACTACGGCTCCGTCACCGTGAAGATCGACCCGGCGGGTGGTCTGCGGGTGATCGTCGGCGGACTGACGATGTCGCGGTACCTCTACGGGCTGGGTGAGATGTCGTCGTCGTGGCCGATGGAGGCCATCAAGGCGCAGGCGACCGCGAGTCGCACCTACGCCCAGAAGAAGCTCGCCGCGACCCACAGCCGCGACTACGACCTGCTCGGCACCGTGATCGACCAGGCCTACACCGGCACACGCCACGAGGACGCCCGCTGGCGTGCCGCGGTCGACAGCACCGCGAACCGCGTCATCACCTACAACGGCGCGCTGATCGACGCGGTCTACTCGGCGTCGTCCGGCGGGCACACCGAGCACAGCGAGGTCGTGTGGGTCTCGCCGCTCCCCTACCTGCGCGGCAAGCCCGACCCCTACGACGAGGTGGCGACCAACCCGCACAACTCGTGGAGCCGCACCTACACCGGTCAGCAGCTCGGCGCGTGGTTCGGGCTCGGCACCGTCACCTCGGTGCAGATCCTCGGCAACACCGGTGCCTCGGGCCGCGTCGACAAGGCGACGATCCGCCTGACCGGCACCGGCGGCACCCGCGACGTCAGCGGTCCGACGTTCCGCTCGACGGTCAACCGGAACTCCCCCTCGGCCCAGCTGATGTCGACCAAGTTCGTGGTGAAGTGACTGCCGTCGTCAAGTAACCCGCCCGGAACGCGACGAAGGGGGCGCCTCCGAGGAGGCGCCCCCTTCGTGCAGACGGACTCGGGTCGGACTGCTCAGCCCTGGGCGGCACGCTCGTTGATGCGGTCCAGCCGGGCCGAGGCCTCGAGGTACTCCTCGACGATGTCGGCGATGACGTCACGGGTCTTGCGGACCTTGTTCATCGTGCCGACGATCTGACCGACCGGGTTGAACGCCACGTCCTTCGCCGGGAAGGAGTAGTGGTGCGTGCGGGCGACGGCCTCGCCGGTCACCATGAACTGCAGCGGCATGCCGAGCGGGTCCGGGTTGGCCGGGTCCTCCCAGGCGTCGGTCCACTCGTTGCGCAGCATACGGCACGGCTTGCCGGTCCAGCTGCGCGAGCGCACGGTGTCACGGCTGGTCGCGGCGAGCAGCGACTCGACCTGGGCGGGCGCCTGGTCGGCCTCCTCGACGGTCAGCCAGATCGAACCGGTCCAGATGCCCTCGGCGCCCATGGCGAGCGCCGCGGCGGCCTGACGGCCGGTGCCGATGCCACCGGCGGCGAGCACCGGGGTCGGCGCCACGGCGTCGATGACCTGGGGCCACAGCACGACCGAGCCGACGTCGCCGGTGTGGCCGCCACCCTCGGTGCCCTGGGCGATGATGATGTCGACGCCCGCTTCCTTGTGCTTGAGCGCCTGCTTCGGTGCACCGCAGAGCGCGGCGATCAGGCGGCCGGACTCGTGCACGCGGTCGATGACCTCCTGCGGCGGCGTGCCGAGCGCGTTCGCGATCAGGCGGACCTTGTCGTGCTTGAGCGCGGCGTCGATCAGCGGCGAGGCGGTCGCCTCGGTCCAGCCGATGAGCGCGGGCGGGATCTCGTCGGCGGGCAGCTCGGGCACGTCGTGGTCGGCGAGCAGCTTGCGGACGAACTGGCGGTGCTCGTCGGGGACCATGGTCAGCAGGTCCTGCTCGAGCTTCACGGGGTCCATCTCGCCCATGCCCTCGTACTTGCCGGGGATGACGACGTCGACGCCGTAGGGCTTGTCGGTGTGCTCGTCGATCCAGGCCATCTCGGTCTCGAGCTGCTCGACGGTGTAGCCGACGGCGCCGAGGACGCCGAGTCCACCGGCGTTCGAGACCGCGGCGACGACGTCGCGGCAGTGGGTGAAGGCGAAGATCGGGAACTCGATTCCCAGTCGATCACAGAGTTCGGTGCGCATGACATGACGGTAACGCAGAATTGGAACACGTTCTAGTTGCTGTCGCTCGCGGCGCCGACGTGGCCGGTACCGTCGACGCCCTGGCCAGTGGAGGACACCGCCGAGTACTCAACGACGTGTTCGTCTGGAGTGGGTCGAACCGACCGGCGACGTCGTGTGCTTTCCCCGGGTGCGCGCCGGGGTCATCGGCGACATGGACCGCTTCTACGACGTGCTGCACGGCGAGCACGGCGAGCACGTTCGTCGGCGAGGGCACTGGTTCGACACCGACCGGCACCACTTCCGCCTCGACTTCGGCTGGCCGCCGATCGATGAGCTGCGCGCCGGGCTCGACTCGCTCTCGACGACCGCGTCCACGGTCGGCGCCTGATCCTGCCGGGCCGCGTGTCAGGGAGCCGCTCGTTCCGAGCGTCGCGGCGCAGCGGTCGTCTCCTACGGTGAGCCGACGCCCGGCCCGGGCGTGCCACGTCACCTGGAGGTCTGCCATGCCCCGCCTGCGCGAAGTCCCACGCTCCGAGGTCCACCCCTTCGGCGAGGTGATGTACGGACTGCTCTTCGGCGACCGCGACCCCGTCACCGATCCGGGCACCGCGTCGGGCACCCCCGGCAACTGGTGGACGGTCACCGCGCTGGTGCCCGACGCGTTCGACCACATCTGCGGAGGCCTGCAGTTCTACCGCTCCCCCACGCGCCTGCTGTCGCCGAAGCTGCGCGAGCTCGGCCAGATCCGCGCCGGCTGGGCCCACGAGTCGAAGTTCGTCTTCTCCCAGCACTGCAAGGCGATGCGCGACAACGGCTTCACCGACGAGCAGGTCGCGGCGATCCCGAACTGGCAGATCGCGGACTGCTGGACGCCCGCCGAGCGTGCCGTGCTGGCCTACGTCGACTGCCTCGTGCTCCAGAACGGCCGCACGCCCGACGCGGTGATGACCAACCTGCAGGAGCACATCTCCGACGAGGAGATCCTGGAGCTGACCTACATCACCTGCACGTACGCGATGCACGCCACGATGTCACGAGCGCTCCACCTGGAGTTCGACGAGCGCGACGAGCCGATCGTCGAGATGCCCGACCCCGCGGGTCGCTACGCGGGGCTCGAGGTCTTCGAGGAGGGCGGCAACTACTCGACGATCACCGACCAGGGCTGACTCCGTCGGGCTCGAAGCGGTACCCCATGCCCGGCTCGGTCACGAAGTAGCGCGGCGCGCCGGGCTGGGGTTCGAGCTTGCGGCGGATGTTGGCGAGGTGCACCCGCAGGTAGTTGGTCTCGTGGTCGTACTGGGGGCCCCAGACCTCGTGCAGGAGCTGACGCTGGGTGACGAGTCGGCCCGGTGAGCGCACGAGGCGCTCGACGATCGACCACTCGGTCGGGGTGAGGCGCACTTCGTCACGAGCGCCGTCGAGGGTCCGGGTCACCCGGGCCGCCGCGAGGTCGACCTCGAACGCCGCGGTGACGACCACCGGGGCCTCGTCGACCGGCTGGTGGCGACGCAGCGTCGCCCGGAGGCGGGCGAGCAGCTCGCCCATGCCGAACGGCTTGGACACGTAGTCGTCCGCGCCGGCGTCGAGCGCGGCGATCTTGTCGGCCTCCTCACCCCTGACCGACAACACGATGATCGGGACGGTCGACCAGCCGCGGAGCCCGTCGATCACCTCGAGCCCGTCGATGCCGGGCAACCCCAGGTCGAGCAGCACGACGTCGGGGTGGTGGTCCGCGGCCAGCGCCAGCGCCTCCTCGCCGGTCGCCGCCAGGTCGACCTGGTAGCCCCGGGCGGTCAGGTTGACCTTCAACGCCTTGCGGATCTGCGGCTCGTCGTCGACCACCAGCACGCTGGTCATGTCAGCTCCGCGCCCCGTTCGGGCTCCGCGCCCCGTTCGGGCTGCGCGAGCGGCAGGTCGAACACGACGGTGAGCCCGCCGCCGGGGGTGTCCTCGAGCTCGAGTCGACCACCGTTCGCGCGGGTGAAGCCGTACGCGATCGCGAGTCCCAGTCCGACCCCCGCCTGCGTCGATCGGTCCCCCAGCCGCTGGAACGGCTCGAAGACGCGGGTCCGGTCCTGCTCCGGCAGGCCCGGACCTTCGTCGACCACCCGCAGGTGCACCCGGGCATCGCCGCTCCCGCCGGCGGCGCCGGCCTCGACGCGCACCGGCCGGCCCGGCGGTTGCACCGCCACCGCGTTCGCCACCACGTTCGCGAGTGCCCGCTCGAGCAGCGCCCCGTCGACGTCGACCAGCGGAACCGTCTCGTCGACCCGCAGCTCGACGGCGTCGCCGCGCAGACCGAGGTTGGCGACCGCTGCGTAGACGACCTCTTCGAGCGCGGTCGGCCGCCGCAGCGCTCGCACGGTGCCGGTCTGGATGCGCCCCATGTCGAGGAGGTTGCCGACCACCCGGTCGAGTCGGTCCACCTCGGTGTCGATCGTCCGGAGGAAGTCCTCGGTGTCGGCGGCATCGAAGCAGACGTCCGGGGCCAGCAGGCTCGTCACCGACGCCTTGATGCCGGCGAGCGGGGTGCGCAGATCGTGCGACACCGCCTGGAGGATGCCGGTGCGCAGTGCGTCGGCCTCGGCGAGCACCTCGGCCGATGCGGCATCCGCCTGCAGGCGCCGGGTCTCGAGCGCCACCGACAACGAGTCGAGGAACGCGTCGAGCACCACGGGGTCCGCATCGGTCGTCGGACCTGCACGCCCGACGACCGCGACGCTGCCGTCCTCGGAGATGACGTGCAGCTCGCCGGGCTCGGGTTCCCCCGGAGGCTCCTCACCGGCGGACACCACCGTGCGCCAGCCGCCGTCGGGCGTCCGCTCGACGACCGACACCGACGTCATCGCGAACGTGTCGCGCAGCTGCACGACGAGCTCCTGGAGCGGATCGGGCACCGCCGCCAGGACCGCCGCGGCCCGGGCGAGCGCACCGGCAGCGCTGCGTGAGCGCGCCGCCTCGGCGGAACGGCGAGCGACCCGGTCGACCAGGGTGGCGACGGTCGCTGCGACGATCATGAAGACCCCGAGCGACAGCAGGTTGTGCGCCCGGTCCACCGAGAGCGTGCCGGTCGGCTCGACGAACAACAGGTTGGTCATCAGCCCGGCCACGACCGCACCGACGAGGCCCGGCACGAGGCCGCCCAACGCGGCGACGCCCACCACCAGCAGCAGCGCCAGGAGCAGCTCGGTGGCCAGGGTCAGCTCGGGCTCGAAGAGCCCGAGCACCCCGGCGAGCGCGGGCAGGCCCACCACGAGGAGCAGCCAGCCCGACAGCACACGGCGACGCGACAGCGCAGCGCGGCGCCGGCGGACCGGCGGGAGCCGGGGCGGCTCGACGGCGTCGGTCGAGATGACGTGCACGTCCATGTCCCTGACGCGTCGGAGCAGGTCGTTGACGACCGAGCCGCCGACGAGCTCCTGACGCCGCGTGCGGCGGCTCGACCCGATGACGATCTGCGTCGCACGCTCCGCCCGGGCGATCGCGACGAGCACCTCCGCGACGTCCTCGCCGACCGCCTCGCGGTAGGTGCCGCCGAGCTCGGCGAGCAGCTCGCGGTGCTCACCGAGTCGCCCGCCGAGATCCTCGGCCCTGCCGTCGCCCCGAGCGACGTGCACACCCAGCAGGTCGCCGCCGATGCGACCGGCGATGCGCGCCGCCCGGCGGATGATCAAGTCGTTGCCCGGCGCCCCCGTGAGCGCCACGATCACTCGCTCGCGGGTCTCCCAGGTCTCGTCGATGCCGTGCGCGGCGAGATAGGACTGCAGCTGGTCCTCGACGCGGTCCGCGACCCACAGCAGCGCCAGCTCGCGCAGCGCCGCCAGGTTGCCGGGTCGGAAGTAGTTCGACAGCGCCGCGTCGATGCGGTCCGCGGGATACACGTTGCCGTGGGCCATGCGACGCCGCAGCGCCTCCGGGGTCATGTCGACCAGTTCGACCTGGTCGGCGCGCCGGACCCACTCGTCGGGGACCGTCTCCTGCTGGCGCACTCCCGTGATCCGCTCGACCACGTCGTTCACCGACTCGAGGTGCTGCACGTTGACCGTCGAGATCACGTCGATGCCCGCGGCGAGCAGCTCCTCGATGTCACCGAAGCGCTTCGCGTGGCGCGACCCGGGGGCGTTGGTGTGCGCGAGCTCGTCGACGAGCACGACGTCGGGGTTCCGGAACAGCAGTGCGTCCAGGTCCATCTCGGTCATGACCGTGCCACGGTGCTCGACCGATCGTCGTGGCACGACCTCGAGGTCACCGATCATCTCCTCGGTCGCCCGTCGTCCGTGGCTCTCGACCAGTCCGACCACGACGTCGGCTCCCCTGCTCCGGCGCCGGGTGCCCTCGTCGAGCATCGCGTAGGTCTTGCCCACCCCCGGTGCGGCGCCGAGGTAGACGCGGAGCTGACCTCGGCTCATCCGCGGTCGCCGTCGAGGGCCAGGTTGAGTTCCAGGACGTTCACTCCGGGGTCGCCGAGCACGCCGAGCGCCCGTTCGTCGATGTGATCCTGCACCACGTCGAGCACCGCGTCGACGGTCATGTCGCGCGCACGGGCCACGCGGGGTGCCTGCAGCCGCGCGTTGGCGACGCTGATGTGCGGGTCGAGGCCGGATCCGGACGAGGTGACCGCGTCGACCGGGACCTCGACGTCGCCGGAGAGCCCGTTGAGCGTTCGGTAGTCGCTCACGCGCTGCGCCATGGCGTCGAGCAGCACGGGGTTCGTGGGACCGAGGTTCGACCCGCTCGACGCCGCGCCGTCGTAACCACCCCCGGCGGCCGAGGGTCGGGGGTGGAAGTACTCCGGTGCCGCGAATCCCTGGCCGATGAGCTCGGACCCGACGACGGTGCCGTCGACCTCGATCAGCGAACCGTTCGCGCGGTCGCGGAACAACGCCTGACCGACGCCGAGGACGACGAGCGGATAGGCCACGCCGGTGATGACGGTGAGCGCCACCAGCGCGAGCAGGGCAGGGCGGACCTGACGGACGAACGCACGCATCACTTGACCCCCAGGGCGGTGACGACCACATCGATGGCCTTGATCCCGATGAACGGCGCGACGAGTCCGCCGAGCCCGTAGATGAGCAGGTTGCGTCGCAGCACGTCCGACGCAGCCTCCGCTCGGAAGCGCACCCCTCGCAGGGCCAGCGGGACGAGGGCGACGATGATCAACGCGTTGAACACGACCGCCGAGAGGATGGCGGAGCTGGGTGAGCCCAGGCGCATGACGTTGATCCGTTCGAGCGCCGGGAACACGCCGACGAACATGGCCGGGATGATCGCGAAGTACTTGGCGACGTCGTTGGCGATCGAGAAGGTGGTGAGCGCACCCCGGGTGATCAGCAGCTGCTTGCCGATCTCGACGATCTCGATGAGCTTCGTCGGGTCCGAGTCCAGGTCGACCATGTTGCCGGCCTCCTTCGCCGCCTGGGTCCCGGTGTTCATCGCGACGCCGACGTCGGCCTGGGCGAGCGCCGGGGCGTCGTTCGTGCCGTCACCCGTCATGGCGACGAGGTGCCCACCCGCCTGCTCCGAACGGATCAGCGTCATCTTGTGCTCGGGGGTCGCCTCGGCGAGGAAGTCGTCGACACCGGCCTCGGCTGCGATCGACGCCGCGGTGAGCGGGTTGTCGCCGGTGATCATGACGGTGCGGATGCCCATCGAGCGCAGCTGCGCGAACCGCTCGGACATGCCCGGCTTCACCGTGTCCTTGAGGCGGACGACCCCGAGCACCCGCGGCGGCCGCCCGTCCTCGTGCTCGTAGACCACCAGCGGGGTCGCGCCGTCGGAGGAGACCCGCTCCACGATCGGACCGAGCTCGATCGGCACCGCCGCGCCCTCGGCCGCGAGCGCGGCTCGCACCGAGTCACCGGAGCCCTTGCGGACCCGGCGGGCCGGGCGACCGTCGACCGCCGGGAAGTCCATCCCCGACATCCGGGTCTGCGCGGTGAACGGGACCATCACCGCGCCGGTGCCGTCCGGCGCGACGAGCCCGAACGCGGTGGTCGCGAGCTCGACGATCGATCGCCCCTCGGGTGTCTCGTCGGCCAGCGACGACTCGAGCGCGGCCCGGGCGACCTCGTGCACCTGCACGTCGTGCACCGGCAGGAACTCCGCCGCCTGCCGGGAACCGAAGGTGATGGTGCCGGTCTTGTCCAACAGGAGCGTCGACACGTCACCGGCCGCCTCGACGGCCCGCCCGGACATCGCCAGCACGTTGCGCTGCACCAGTCGGTCCATGCCCGCGATGCCGATGGCCGACAGCAGGCCGCCGATGGTCGTGGGGATCAGGCACACCAACAGGGCGACCAGCACGATGACGGGCTGCTTCGCGCCCGAGTACACCGCGAAGGGCTGCAGCGTCACCACGGCGAGCAGGAAGATGATCGTCAGCCCGGCGAGCAGGATCGACAGCGCGATCTCGTTCGGCGTCTTCTGGCGGTCCGCGCCCTCGACGAGCGCGATCATCCGGTCCAGGAAGGTCTCGCCGGGACGGGCGGTGATCCGCACGACGATCTCGTCGGAGAGGACCCTGGTGCCGCCGGTGACCGCCGATCGGTCACCGCCGGACTCGCGGATCACCGGTGCGGACTCGCCGGTGATCGCGGATTCGTCGACCGTGGCGATGCCCTCGACGACGTCGCCGTCGCCCGGGATGACCTCGCCGGCGGACACGATGCACAGGTCGTCGAGCTGCAGGCGGGTCGAGGGCCGTTCGACGACGGAGCCGTCGGGCAGCCGCACCCGGGCGACCGATTCGGCGACCGTGGTGCGCAGCGCGTCGGCCTGGGCCTTGCCGCGCCCCTCGGCCATCGCCTCGGCGAAGTTGGCGAAGAGCACCGTCGCCCAGAGCCACACCGCCACCGAGACGGCGAACAGGTTCTGCTGGTGGGTGTTCGAACCCCAGTCGGTCGCGGCCAGCACCGTGGTGAGCACTGCACCCACCTCGACGATGAACATCACGGGGTTGCGGGCCATCACCCGCGGATCGAGCTTCCTGAACGCGTCGCGCGATGCGGGCACCACGATCGCGGCGTCGAAGAACGAGCGGCCGGCACGTCCCCGACGCGGCCCGTCCGGAACGGCGACCGGATGGCTGTCGGGGGTCGATGGTTCGGGGGGCGGTTCCTCGGAGCGCGGTGGTTCGGTCAGTGTCGGCATGGGTTGCCCTCGTGGTCGGGTTCGGGGACTGGGACGGAACTGCGGTCCGGGACGGAACTGGCGGCGTGCATCAGCTCGCCAGGGTGAGCTGCTCGACGATCGGGCCGAGCGCGAGGGCGGGGAAGAACGTGAGGCCGGCGACGATGAGGATCACGCCCGTCAGCAGACCGAAGAACAGCGGCGAGTCCGTCGGGAACGTGCCGGCGGTCGCCGGCGTCACGTTCTTGCGGACCAGGGAGCCGCCGAGCGCGAGTGCGGGGATGATCAACAGGAAGCGCCCGACCAGCATCGAGACGCCCATGGTCAGCGTGTACCAGTCGGTGCCGGTCGACATGCCGGCGAACGCCGAGCCGTTGTTGTTGCCCGCCGAGGCGTAGTTGTAGAGCACCTCGCTGAGGCCGTGCGGCCCGGGGTTCGCCAACGAGGTGAGCGCCGTCGGCAGCACCACGCTGATCGCGGCGAACACGAGCACGCCGGCCGGCATCGCCACGATGTAGAGCACGACGAGCTTCATCTCCGACGCCTGGATCTTCTTGCCCAGGTACTCGGGGGTCCGCCCGACCATCAGCCCCGCGATGAACACCGCCAGCAGCGCGTTGATCAGGATGCCCATCATCCCTGCGCCGACTCCGCCGGGAGCGACCTCGCCGAGCTGCATGAGCACCATCGGCACCGCGCCGCCACCCGGGGTCAGCGAGTCGTGCATGCAGTTGACCGAACCGGTCGACGTGCCCGTCGCCGCGGCGGCGTACTGGGCGCACGTCGCGGGTCCGAACCGGACCTCCTTGCCCTCCATGTTCCCGCCGGCCTGCTGCGCGGACTGGGCCTGGTCGACCCCCAGCGGCGTCGCCGCCGGGTTCCCGCCGGATTCGAAGAACGACACGAGGAACATCGACGACACGAGCAGCAGGACCATCACGCCGAGCAGCACCGCACCCTGGCGACGCTGGCCCACCAGACGGCCGAACATGACCGGGAACGCCAACGGGATCAACAAGATCAGGTAGAGGCCGAGCAGGTTCGACCAGCCGTTGGGGTTCTCGAACGGGTGCGCGCCGTTGGTGTTGTAGAACCCGCCGCCGTTCGTGCCGAGGTCGCGGATCGACAGCTGCGAGGCGACCGGACCGCCGGGGATGGCCTGCTCGGTGACGGGCACCTGGGACTCGCTGCCGTCCTCGGCGACGACCGTCGCGGTCGCCGAGCCGTCGACCGTCGTCGCCACGGTGTCGCCCCGGAGGTTCTGGGTGACACCCACGGCGATGAACACGACGGCGGCGACGAGCGCGATCGGCACCAGGATGCGCAACGTGCCGCGCACCAGGTCGACCCAGAAGTTGCCGAGGGTCCGGCCGCGCCGTCGCAGGATGCCCCGGATGATCGCGACCGCCACGGCCATGCCGACCGCGGCCGACACGAAGTTCTGCACGGTGAACGCCAGCATCTGGGTGAGGTGGCTCACCGTGAGCTCGCTCGAGAACCACTGCCAGTTCGTGTTCGTCGTGAAGCTGACCGCGGCGTTGAACGCGCCGAACTCGCCGACGGCGGACATGCCGGTCGGGTTCAACGGCAGCGCTCCCTGGAGCCTGAGGATCAGGTAGCTGAGCAGCACGCTCACGAGCGAGAACGCGAGCAGCGAGACCGCGTAGACGTTCCAGCGCTGCTCGCGACGGTCGTCCACGCCGAGCAGGCGGTAGATCCGTCGCTCGACGGGCAGGAACAGACGGTCACCGGGCGCCGGGCCCGGGCCCGGGCCCGACGTGGGATCGTCCGCGGTGCCGTACACCGCCGCCATGTATCGGCCGAGCGGCGGCACCGTCACCGCGAGTGCCACGAACAGCACGAGGAGTTGGATCAGCCCCTGGGCGCTCATCAGAACTTCTCCGGGAAGATCAGGACGACGACCAGGTAGACGAGTGCGGACACGGCGAGCACGAGCCCGGCCACGTCCTGCCACTGCACGGCGAGCATCACGAGGCCACCTCCGACGCGGGCACCGAGTCAGGCGTTTGCTCGGGCGCCGACTCGGCGTCGACCGCATCGGGTCCGACGATCCGATCGCACAGCGCCACATAGGCGACGCACACGGCGAAGAACCCGCCCACCAACACGACCACCAGCAGGTCTCTCAACTGGTTGCTCCCTCTGTAGGGCCCGAGCGGTCCCGGGCGTTCCTGACCGCGAGCTCGCCGACCGCGACCCCCACGGCGATCATGAGCACGCTCGTCACCACCGACGCCGTGGCGGCGATGTGGAAGCTGTGCAGCGGCGGCACGTGGAAGAAGTTGAACGCGAGCGCGGCGCCGGCCGAGGTGACCGCGGCGGCGACCCGCCCGCCGAGCGCGGCGGCGCCGATCACGACGAGCACGAGCGACAACGCCGCCGGGGCCTGGCCGATGTGCGAGCGCAGCGGGCTCAGCGCGGCGGCGACCGCGACGGCGACGACGAGACCGCCGACACCCGCCTCGATCGAGCGGGTGCGCGTCGGACGTGTCGGGCGGCGCGCGTGGCGATCCGCGCCCGGGGCACGCCGAAGCGGCCACACGTCGTCCGCGGGCCGTTCGTCGGCGCCACCGAGATCGACCGGGGCGCGCCGGTGGGGCGCCGCCGCTCGGTGAGGTGGACTGCGCCGGTCGACGAGCTCGACGACGACGAAGCTGCCACCGACGAGCGCGAGCGTCGCGAGCACGGTGAGTGCACCGCGCCAGCCGCCTGCGGTGGCAGCGACCAGGAGTCCGACGGAGGTCATGTCTCCGTCGTACGCCGTCGACGCGCCAGAAGACAGGCCCTTGACGCCTTCTTGACGCCGGCCCGCCCGGTCTTGTCGCAGAACGAGCGGTCAGCCCCAGGCCCCGGCCGGCGGGCTCAGGCCGGCAGGCTCACCCTTCGAGGAAGGCCGGCACCCGGTCCTTGGGGCGGCCGATGATGGCCCGTCCGTCCTTCACCAGGATCGGTCGCTGCAGCAGCTGCGGATTCGCCTCGAGCACGTCGATGACCTGCTCCGCGATCTCGACATCCGCGTCGGTCAGCCCGAGCTTGGCGAAGTTGGCGTCGCGTCGTACCAGGTCGGTCACCGGGTCCTCGATCTGCTCGACGAGACGGGTGATCGCGGCGCGGTCCGGGCGCTCGGACTTCAGCATGTACTTCACGATCTCGTAGTCGACGCCCAAGTCGTCGGCCACGCCCACGGCGTACTTCGAGGTGCTGCAGTTGGGGTTGTGGAAGATCACGACGTCGGCCATGCGGTCGAACCTATCGCAGGGCCGGAACCGACCTGACGCCCCCTGCAGCTCGCTCCTACCCTCGGACGGTGACCACCCCGCCGACCGGACCCGCACCCGCTGCGCCAGCGACGCCGGCGCCTGCGCCGGGGTCCTCGCCCGCGGGAGTCCTCGCGGCGGTCGTGGCGGTGACCGTCTGGGGCCTGGGCAACACGATCATCGCAGCGGTCGACATGTCGGGCATCGCGCTGTCGTTCTATCGGCTGCTGCTCGGCGCCCTGCTGTACGTCGCGGTGCTCTACGCGCGCGGCGGCCGCCTCGGGCGACGCTCCTTCCGGCTCGGCGGAGCGGGCGGCGTCGCCTTCGGCCTGAACGTCGCCACCTTCTTCGCCGCGCTGCAGCTCACCAGCGTCGCGAACGCGACGACGATCAGCGCGCTGCAGCCCCTGGCGATCATGGCGTTCGCCGCGGTGATGTTCGGCGAGCGGATCCGCCCGCGACACGTCGTCTGCGCGGTCGTCGCGACGATCGGGGTCGCCCTGGTCGCCTTCGGCACCTCACGCGGAGCGAGCGGCAGCATCACCGGCGACGTCATGGCGGTGCTCGCGCTGATCGCGTGGGCCTGGTACTTCATCGCCTCGAAGAAGGCCCGCGAGCAGCTCGACACGCTCGAGTACATGACCGTCATCAACATCGTCGCGTTCGTGGTCGTGGCGCCCATCGCGCTCGCCACCGGTGAGCTGTTCACCGCCGCCGGTCGACTCGATGCGTCGACCTCGCTCCTGATCCTCGCGATCGTGCTGGTGCCGGGTTCGGGCCACATCCTCATCAACTGGGCGCACAACCACACGACTCTGGTCACCTCGGCCCTCATCACCCTGGCGCTGCCGGTCGTGGCCACCGCCTCGGCGGCGGTGTTCCTCGACCAACGCGTCGCGGCGATCCAGGTCGTCGGCATCGTGACGGTCCTGCTGGCCCTCGCCGCGGTGATCGTCGGCGATTCCCGGTCCGGGCCCGGAGCCGTCGACACTGCCGAAGCGACCGAACCTGCTCCGTGAGCGGGGACGCCCCCTGGACCAGACTGCTGCCATGACCCCGCCCCCTACGAGCCCCGGCGAACCGCCCGCTGCGCACCTGGACGCGTCCCTGCCGACCGAGGAGCGCGTCGAGCATCTCGTGGCGCGGATGACCCTGGCCGAGAAGCTCGCCCAGCTCGGCGGGGTCTGGTCGACCGGACTGGTCCGCGACGACGCCTTCTCCCCCGCTGCTGCCGCCGAGATCATGGCGCACGGCGCCGGACAGGTCACCCGCATCGCGGCCTCGACCGGCCTGCGCCCCGAGGGCCTCGCCCGGCTGCACAACGACATCCAGCACTGGCTCGTCACCGAGACCCGGCTGGGCATCCCCGCGATCGTGCACGAGGAGGCCGTCGGCGGCTTCTGCGCCCGCGACGCCGTGCAGTTCCCCCAGGCGATCGGGCTCGCCGCGACCTGGGACCCGGACCTGGTGCACGACGTGGCGGACCACATCCGTGGCGAGCTGCTGGCCGTCGGCGCTCGCCAGGCGCTCGCCCCGGTGCTCGACGTCGCCCGCGACCCACGCTGGGGTCGCGTCGAGGAGACCTACGGCGAGGACCCGGTGCTCGTCGGCACCCTCGGCGCGGCGTTCGTGCGCGGCCTGCAGGCCGCGGCACACGACAGCGAACCGGGTGACGAGGGACGTGCGCACCTGCGCCGCGGCGTGCTCGCCACCGCCAAGCACTTCCTCGGCTACGGCGCGTCCGACGGCGGCCGCAACCACGCACCGGTCCACCTCGGCTCACGCGAGCTGCGAGAGGTGTACGCCGAGCCGTTCGCCGCAGCGATCCGCGACGGCGGCCTGGCATCGGTCATGAACTCCTACGCCTCGATCGACGGGCTCGCACCCGCGGCGTCGCGAGCGCTGCTCACCGACCTGCTGCGTGACGAGCTCGGCTTCGACGGCACGGTGGTGGCCGACTACTTCTCGGTCGACCTGCTGGTGACGCACCACCGGGTCGCCCCCAACAAGGCGGTCGCCGCGGCCAAGGCGCTGCTCGCCGGACTCGACCAGGAGCTGCCGGCCTCGGACTGCTTCGCCCAGCTGCCGCCGCTCGTCGAGGCCGGCATCGTGCCCGAGGCGGTCGTCGACCTGTCCGTGCGGCGCGTGCTGCGCCACAAGTTCAACCTGGGCCTGTTCGAATCGCCCTACGTCGACGTCGCCGCCGCGCCACGGGCCTTCGGCACCGGCGCCGGACGCGACCTCGCGCGCCGGGCCGCCCGCGAGTCGCTGGTGCTGCTCACCAACACCGACTCGCTGCTGCCCCTCGACCCCACGGCGCTCCGCTCGATCGCGGTGCTCGGCCCGGCGGCCGACGACCCGCGCCTGCTCGAGGGCGACTACCACTACCCCGCGCACCTCGAGATCCTCTACGGCCCCGACGCCGGTGCCGATCCGAGTGCGGCCGCGCTGCTGCCGCAGTCCGGCGGCGCGTTCGCGCCGGGCCCGCACCTGCCCGACATCGTCACGCCGCTCGGCGGGCTGCGCGCCGCGTTGCTCGGCAGCGAGGTGCGCGTCGAGCACGCCGAGGGCTGCGCCATTGACGGCGAGGACGGCACTGGCATCGCTGCCGCCGTCGCGCTCGCCCGCCACGCGGACGTCGCGGTGGTCTGCGTGGGCGGCCGCTCGGGCCTCACCCCCGACGCGACCGTCGGCGAAGCCCGTGACGCGACCGCACTGTCCCTCACCGGGGTGCAGCTCGACCTGCTGCGCGAGGTGCACGCCACCGGCACCCCGACCGTGGCCGTCGTGGTGTCGGGCCGCGTGCACACCCTCGACGAGGTCGAGCGCCACAGCACGGCGACGCTGCTCGCCTGGCTGCCCGGCATCGAGGGCGGCACCGCGCTCGCCGAGGTGCTGCTCGGTGCCGTCGCTCCGAGCGGACGTCTGCCGGTGAGCCTGCCCCGAAACGTCGGGCAACTCCCCGTGCACCACGCGCAACGTGCCGGCGGCGACCGCAGCCAGTTCTGGGGTGACTACACCGACTCGCCGAGCTCACCCCTGCACCCGTTCGGGTACGGGCTGACGACCACGACCTTCGAGTACTCCGGGCTCGACGTCACCGAGGGCACCACGTCGACGCCCACGGTCGTCGACGTCACCGTGACGAACACCGGCACCCGAGCGGGCGTCGAGGTCGTGCAGCTCTACGTGGGCGACCTGGTCGCGTCGGTCGCACTGCCGGACCGCCGCCTGGTCGGCTTCGAGCGCGTCGAGCTGGCACCGGGGCAGTCCGCCGCGGTCCGCTTCGAGCTGCACCCGTCGCGACTCGCGTTCCACGACGAGGACTTCGAGTTCGTCTGCGAGCCCGGCGCCTTCCGGGCCGAGGTCGGCGGCTGCGCCGGCGAGCCCGCGCTGAGCGCGACGTTCGACCTGTCCGGCGACGTCGTCGTGCACCGTCCCCGCGACATCGTCGCGACGACGGCCACGGTCACCGCCCGCTGACGAGCGGGCCGATCAGTCGTCGAGCTTGAGGACCCGGCGGGCGTTCTCGCGCAGGAACTTCGGCCAGACCTCGTCCTTGAACGGCACGTCGGGCAGCTCCGAGAAGATGCGATCCAGGGTGAGCCCCATCGGGAAGTAGCCGCCGTAGAGGACCTTGTCGGCGCCGCGGGTGTTCGCGTAGTCGATGATCGCCTGCGGGTAGTACCGGGGAGCGAACGCAGAGGTCGAGTAGTACAGGTTCGGCCACTTCAGCATGAGCTTCACGGCCAGCTCCTCCCACGGCTCCGCGCCGTGTCGCATCACGATCGTGAGCTCGGGGAAGAACCAGCACACCTCGTCGAGCAGCTCGGGCTTCTGGCAGGCCATCGGCACCCGCGGGCCCGGCACGCCGGTGCACATGAACACCGGGATGTCGAGCTCGACGCACTTCGCGTAGATCGGGTACCAGCGCTTGTCGTTGATCGGGACCTGCGGGCTGTACCCGGCGGGGAAGCCGGCGAGGGCCTTCAGGCCGGTCGTCTCGTACTGCCGCACGATCGCCTCGACGGCCTTCATCCCGTCGTTGGGATCGACACCCATCGACGGCAGGAAGCGGTCGGGGTGCTCGCGCAGCGCGCGGACCTGGTTCTCGCCGCCGGAGCCGATCATCGCCTTGTCGATGCCGTGGTGGTCCATCATCGCCAGCGTGTGGGCGACGGGGTCCTCGCCGGCCTCCATCGCACCGGGCACCTTCTTGAACATGTACTGCGCGGGGAACTCGAACTCCTCCTTCGACGCCTCGTCCTTGAGGTTCGGCATCAGGAACTCGTAGATCGAGCGCACGTCGTCGAAGGGCAGGTCCATCATCGTATCGATGATGCCGATTCCGGAGGGCATGGCCATCGGGACACGGTAACCGGAAACGAGAACGTGTTCTCGTTCGCGTTGCTCTGGTCGCGCCACCCGGCGACCAGACTGTGCGGGTGCGCCGCCCGAACATCCTCCTGATCACCCTCGACCAGTTCCGTGCCGACTGCCTCGGCGCCGCCGGGCACCCCGTGGTCCGCACGCCCAACCTGGACCGCCTCGCCGCCGAGGGAGTGCGCTTCACCAACCACTTCAGCAACTGCGCACCGTGTGCGCCGGCGCGGGCATCGCTGCTCACCGGCCTGTGGCAGATGAACCACCGGGTGACCAGCAACGGTGCGCCGCTCGCGGACTCGCTGCCGATGCTGCCCCGGATGCTGCGCGACCAGGGCTACGACCCGACGCTGTTCGGCTACTCCGACACCGCGCTCGACCCGGCGACGCTGGACGAGCAAGACCCTCGGCGCACCAGCTATGAGCAGCCCATGTCGGGTTTCAGCCCCGGGGTGCTGCTCGACGACGACATCAGCGCGTGGATCGACTGGCTCGAGGAGCAGGGTTACGAACGTCCCTCGCAGCACCGTGACATCTACGAGCCGGCCGACGTCCCGATCCCCGAGGGACGTGGCGCGACCTGGAGGCCCGCCCGCTACGCGGCGGAGCACACCGAATCGGCGTTCATGACGACCAAGGTGCTCGAGTGGCTCGACGGCACGGGTGCCGAGCCGTGGTGCGCGCACGTGTCCTACCTGCGCCCGCACCCGCCGTACCTGGCACCGGCCCCGTACCACGACATGTTCGACCCGGCCGAGGTCGACGACCCCGTGCGGCACCCGACCCCACGGGACGAGGGTGCGGTCCACCCGTTCCTGACCGGCGCACTGGGCGTCGTGCCGTCACCGCTCGACGAGCTCGACCAGCGACAGCTGCGGGCCACCTACTACGGCATGATCGCCGAGGTCGACGCCCAGCTCGGACGGCTGCTCGACGGGCTCGACGAGCGCGGCCTGGCCGACGACACCGTGGTGGTGCTCACCTCGGACCACGGCGAGCAGCTCGGCGACCACTGGCTCATCGAGAAGCTCGGCTTCTTCGACCAGAGCTACCGGATCCCGCTCATCGTCCGCTGGCCGGCAGCGGTCACCACACCCGGCCGCACCGTCGACGACTTCACCGAGAACGTCGACGTCACCCCGACGCTGCTCGACCTGGTCGGCGCGGCCACGCCGGAGTTCTGCGACGGTGCCTCGCTGGCGCCGTTCCTGATCCATGACACACCGGGTGCCCCGAACGGCTGGCGCGACGCGGTCCACCTGGAGTTCGACTTCCGCGACCCGACGTCGGACCTGATCGAGACCGTGTTCGGCCTGCGCCAGGACCAGTGCTCGATCTCGGTCCTGCGCGACGAGCGCTCCAAGTACGTGCAGTTCTGCGCTGACTGGCCGCCGCTGCTCTACGACCTGGTCGACGACCCCGGCGAGCTGCACGACGTCGCCGGCGACCCCGAGCGGCTCCCGCAGCTCTTCGACTCGGCCCGTCGACTGCTCGCGCTGCGCATGGAGCACACCGACCCCCGACTGGCCAACACCCGGGCAACCCCCGTCGGCACGGTCACCCGACGGGACCCACCCCGCCCCGGCCCCGCCAGGATCAACTGACCGCCAGCCTCATCTGACCCGCTGTCGCGGGCCGGTAGGGTGACCCGGTCCGCCGCGGCCCCTCGGGTCGCTCGACCCCGACAGCGTGCCGCCATGGCCCGAACGATTCGCTCACTGCGACCGCGGCCCGTGGACCTGGGCCGCCGACTGGTCGACCTGCTCGGGCCGACCGGCGACGCCGCGCGCCAGAGCCTGGTCGCGCTCGGGTTCAACTCGTGCTCCAGCTTCGCGGCCGGCGCGGTGCTCGGCTCGATCGTCGGCACGTTCGAGGCGCTGCCCGGCCTGCTGGTGATGGTCCCGGCCGCGATCGGGCTGCGCGGCAACATCTTCGGCGCCCTCGGCAACCGCATCTCGACGTCGATCCACACCGGTACGTTCCGCATCTCGTTCAAGCGCGAGTCGGTGCTCTCGCAGAACATCCTGGCGTCGCTGTCGCTCACGCTGATCCTGTCGCTCGTGCTGGCGGTCATCGCGAAGGTCGTGTCGATCGGCTTCGGTCTCGAGGACTCGATCAGCGTGCTCGACCTGGCGGTGATCTCGCTCGTCGGCGGCCTGCTCGCCAGCTCGGTCGTGCTCGCCGCGACCGTGGTGCTCTCCGCCGGTGCGGTGCGCCGCGGCTGGGACCTCGACAACCTGGTCGCACCGACGGTGTCGACCCTCGGCGACGTGGTCACCATCCCCGCCCTGTTCGTCGCCGCCCAGCTCGTCGGACACGGCTCGATCACGACCGCGGTCGGCTGGGGTGTCGTCGTCGCCACGGTCGTGACGGTCGTCATCAGCCTGCGCTCGACGCTCGAGACGTTCCGTCACATCATCCGCGAGTCGATGCCGGTGCTGGTGGTCGCGCTCGTGCTGTCCACCCTGGCGGGCATCGCGGTCGAGAAGCAGCTCACCGTGTTCGCCGCGCTGCCCGCACTGTTGGTGCTGCAGCCCGCGTTCGTGAGCTCCGCCGGAGCGCTCGGCGGGATCCTCTCGAGCCGGGTCGCCACCAACCTCCACCTCGGTCTGGTGCAACCCGAGATGCGCCCGGGACGCGAGGCCCGCCGCGACGCGCTGCTCGTGTTGTTGATCGGCTTCCCGATCTTCGTGTTCAACGGCATCGGCGCGCACGTGGTCGCCCGCCTGCTCGGCGACCTCAGCCCCGGCGCCGGGTGGATGGTCCTGGCGTCGCTGATCGGCGGGCTGTTCTCGGTGCTCTTCGTGATCGCGCTCGCCTACTACGGCACCATCGCCGCGTGGCGCGTCGACCTGGATCCCGACACCTACGGCATCCCCGTCGTCACCGCCTCGGTCGACTTCGTCGGCGTGGTCGCGCTGATCGTCACCGTGTTCGCGCTCGGCATTGCGTGAGGGGGGATCGCCTGACTCAGTCCGTCGGGCGGTCGAGCAGCTCGGTGACCAGCGCGGCGATCGCGCTGCGCTCGGAGCGGGTCAGGGTCACGTGCCCGAACAGGGGGTGCCCCTTGAGCGCCGCGACCACCGAGGCGATGCCGTCGTGTCGACCGACGCGCAGGTTGTCGCGCTGCGCGACGTCGTGGGTCAGCACCACGCGGGAACCGGCACCGAGTCGCGACAGCGCGGTCAGCAGCACACCACGCTCGAGGTTCTGCGCCTCGTCGATCACCACGAAGGTGTCGGTCAGGCTGCGACCGCGGATGTGGGTGAGCGGCAGCACCTCGAGCAGTCGACGCTCGATCACCTCGTCGATGACCTCGGGACCGGCGATGGCCTCGAGCGCGTCGTGCACCGCGGCGGCCCAGGGGTTCATCTTCTCGTCCGCGTCGCCGGGCATGAAGCCGAGCTCCTGGCCGCCGACGGCGTAGAGCGGGCGGAACACGACCACACGCTTGTGGGTGGCACGTTCGAGCACCGCGTCGAGCCCCGCCGCGATGGCCAGGACCGACTTGCCCGTGCCCGCCGCCCCGCCGAGCGAGACGATGCCGACCTCGGGATCGGCCAGCAGGTCGAGCGCGACACGCTGCTCGGCCGAGCGGCCGTGCACCTCGAAGAGGCTGTGGTCGCCGCGCACCAGGTGCAGTCGCTTGTCGTCGCGCACCCTGCCGAGCGCGGACTGCGTGCCCGAGGTGAGCACGACCCCGGCGTTGCACGGCACGTCGCGGATCTCGTCGAGATCGAGCACCCGCTCCGCGTAGAGCTCGTCGATCTGCTCGGAGCCGACCTCGATCTCGACCAGGCCGGTCCACGAGGTGTCCGAGGCCAGCTCGTTGCGGTACTCCTCGGCCTCCATGCCCGCGATCGACGCCTTCAGCCGCAGCGGCAGGTCCTTGCTGACCAGGCTGACCGCGAGCCCCTCGGCCGACAGGTTCTTCGCGACCGCCAGGATGCGCTGGTCGTTGGTGGGGTGACCGTGCTGATCCGAGCGCAGCGCCTCGGGCAGGGTCGACTGGTCCTGGTGGTTGAGCTCCACCCGCACGGTGCCGCCGACGTCGTTGACCGGCATCGGCTCGGTGAGCGAGCCGTGCTGCAGCCGCAACGCCTCGAGGCTGCGCAGCGCCTCGCGCGCGGCCCACCCGAGCTCGGGATGGTGCCGCTTCTCCTCGAGCTCGTTGAGCACCACGACCGGCACGACCACGTCGTGCTCCTCGAAGCGCCGCAGCGAGCTCGGATCGGCCAACAGCACCGACGTGTCGAGCACGTACGTCCTGATCCCCTCGCTTCCGGTGACGGACCCCTGAGCATTCCCGACTGCCACGCGACCGATCATGGAGCGAACGTACCCCCGGTGCTCCCGCAACGAGTGCACCTGCGACCTGTTTCCGATGAACGCTCTGTTACCGCACGGTGTTGCCGCACGGTGCCGGACCGTCGGGCAGCGTCGGTAGCATCGACCGGACCCGCCCGGGGCCGGTCGGGTGGTCGACCGGAGGTGCAACGACGTGAACGACGAGCAGTCGGGTCCGCCCGAACCACCCACGATCCCCGTGCCGCCCGTTCCTCCGACGCAATCGCCCGCCACTGCGCCACCGAACGCGCCCACCACCCAGATGCCCGTCCACGACCCTGCGGCCACGGGCCCGATCGACTGGACCCCACGAGACCCGTCCGCAGGTGCCGCACCCCCTCCCCCGCCGCAGTGGACGCCCCCCTCCGCCGCCCCACCGGACGCGACGGCCGTCCAGCCGACCGTCCCCACGGGCCCGCCCACGGGCCCGCCCACCGGACCGCCGATGGGATCACCAACGGGGCCGCCGACCGGTCCCCCGCCGGCCTGGAACCAGACCCCGTGGAACCCGGCAGCGTCGGCGCCGTCCGCCGAACCCGCGCCGAAGAAGAAGACCGGCCTGATCATCGGGCTGATCGTGGTGCTCGCCCTCATCATCGGCGGCATCGCAGCCGCGGCGGTGGTGATGATGGGCTCCGGGCCCAACCTCGAGCTCGACATCGAGGTGTGCGAGATCGCCGCCGACGGCACCCTGACCGCCTCGGGCTCGGTCGAGAACACCTCGGGCTCGACCGGCGACGTCGACATCGAGGTCGTCTTCCACGACGACGCGGACGACTCGATCGTCGCCCGGGACTCGACCGACATCAGCGTGCCGGGCAACTCCGCGGAACGCTGGACCCTCTCGGGCACCGCGGGTGACCAGGTCCAGCGCGTCACCTGCGACGTCACCGCCCAGAACTGACCAGCCCGGACTGAGCCATCTGACGACCCGTCAGATCCGCGGCTAGGTTCGTCGGCCATGAACCTGGACCTGACCGCCGAGGAACTGGCCTTCCGCGACGAGGCCAGCACCTGGCTGCGCGAGAACCTGCCCACCGAGCCACGGCCGCCCGAGGGCCAGGAGATGCGCGAGTTCGACCTCGCCTGGCAGCGCACCCTCTTCGACGGCGGTTGGGCCGGCATCAACTGGCCCGTCGAGTACGGCGGCCGCGGCCTGACCGACATCCAGCAGATGATCTGGTACGAGGAGTTCGCCAAGGCGAACCCGCCGTTCACGCTGAACAACTCCTGCACCTTCGTCGGCAACCTGCACGGCGGCCCGACGATCATCGTCAACGGCGACGAGGAGCAGAAGTCGACCTACCTGCCCGCGATCCTGCGCGGCGAGCAGGTCTGGTGCCAGGGCTTCTCCGAGCCGGGCGCCGGCTCGGATCTGGGCGGGCTGTCCACCAAGGCCGAGATCGACGGCGACGAGCTCGTCGTCACCGGCCAGAAGACCTGGACCAGCTACGCCCACGTCGCCGACGTGCAGGAGCTGCTGGTCCGCACCGACCCCTCGGCCCCGAAGCACAAGGGCATCACCTGGGTCGTGTGCGACATGCGCTCGCCGGGCATCGAGATCCGCGAGATCCGCACGATGAGCCACGTCACCGACTTCTGCGAGGTCTTCTACGACGAGGTCCGCATCCCGCTGAAGAACGTCGTCGGCGGCATCAACAACGGCTGGCGCACCGCGATGTCGACGCTCAGCTTCGAGCGCGGCACCGCGTTCATGGCCGACCAGGTCGAGCTCGCCTCGACCGTCGAGCACCTGATCGACGAGGCCCGCACCCGCGTCGGCCCCGACGGCCGCCGCCCCGCGATCGCGGACGACGAGATCGCCCGCCGCCTGGCCACCGCACGCTCCGAGGTCGCCGCCCTGCGGGCCATGACCATCACCGGCATCTCGCGCACCGCCCGCACCGGTGTGCCCGGCCCCGAGGGCTCGATCGTCCGCCTGTTCCACGGCGAGCTGCACCAGCGCGTCTACCAGCTGGCGCTCGACATCATCGGCCCCGAGGCGCTGCGCCTCACCCCGGTCGACGGCGAAGGCGTCTGGACCGGCCCCTACCTGCAGTCGTTCGCCTACACGATCGGTGGTGGCACCACCGACATCCAGCGCAACATCGTCGGCGAGCGCGTGCTCGGCCTGCCCCGCTCCTGAGCGCCTCCGACACGTCGAGCCCGAAGAGGAAGTCACCGCACCATGGATCTGCTCCCCACCGAAGAACAGGCCGAGATCGTCGCGACGGTCCGTACCCAGCTCGCCCGCAACTTCGACCTGCACCAGCTCGCGTCGGTCGACGGCTCCCCCGAGGTGATCGACCGCGCCCTGTGGTCGCAGTGCGCCGAGCTCGGCTGGTTCGGCCTCGGCCTCAGCGAGGACCTCGGCGGCGTCGGCTACGGCCTGGTCGAAGAAGCGCTGCTCTTCACCGAGCTCGGTCGCCACGCCACCCCCGGCCCGTTCCTCGCGACGGTGCTCGCCACCCGCCTCGCAGCGTTCACCGGCCAGGGCGACCTGGCGGCCTCGATCCTCTCGGGTGAGCAGCGCGTCGCGCTGGCCGAGGCGCACGGCGACGTCGACGCGACCGCCGGGGCGACCGTGTCGGGCACGTTCCGCGTCACCGACGCCGGCGGCGCCGATGTCGTCCTGGTGATCGCCGGCGGAGGGGCCGCGCTGGTCGCCGCTGCGGACCTGCCTGCCGAGCCGATCCCCTCGATCGACCTGCTCGTGCCGATCTCGATCGGGACCGTGTCGGGTGCGCCCACGCTCGCCCACCTTGCCGACGCCTCGGACCTGACGCTGCACGGCACCGTGCTCGTGGCCGCGCAGCTCGCCGGCATCACCGAGGCGACCGCCGAGCAGTCGACGCAGTACGGCAAGGACCGTGAGCAGTTCGGCGTGCCGGTCGGTTCGTTCCAGGCCTACAAGCACCGCTGCGCCGACATGGCCGTGCGGGCCGAGGCCTCGATCAGCCTGACCCGCTACGCGGCGCTCGCCGTCGTCGACGAGCTGACCGACGCGCCGTTCCACGTGCACGCGGCGCGCTCCATGGCCGGCGCCTCGGCGATCCAGAACGCGCAGATCAACGTGCAGAACCACGGAGGCATCGGCTTCACCTGGGAGCACACGGCGCACCGCTACGTGACCCGCGCGCAGGTGCTCGCCCGCACGCTCGGCGACACCCGCGCCCACCTCGGGCAGCTGCTCGACCAGCCGACCCCCGCCTGATCAGCCCGGCGGTGGGGTCGCCGTGCGCTCGAGGGGCCCGATGAAGGGCCCGTCGTGCGCGTGGAACGCGATCGACCACATGAACTCGATCTGCAACCCGTCGGAGAACCACGTCGGGTCGGCATCGGCGACCTCGCCGCTGGCGACGTAGCGCGTGGGCGCCGACGCGTGGAACGTGGCGGCACGGTGGCAGCTCATGCAGTTCGAGTCGCGTCCCACGAGGTCGTCGCGGGTGCCGTCTGCGCTGAACAGCCCCGTCAGGTCGGTCTCGAGGTACGGGTTGAAGCAGACCAGGTCCTCGCGGCCGCCGTCTGCCGTCGGCACGGTCATCGAGTACGAGCTGCACATGTTGAACTGCGCCCACGGGCCCGTGATGTCGCGCGGCGCGACCCGCGCCGAGGGCGGGAGCTCGGCCGGAGCGCTCGGCGTCGGGGTCCACCAGAACGTCTGCCACGTCCACCTGGGCACCTCGCGGGTCGCGACGTGCATCGCGACGAGCACTGCCACGTCGCCGACCTCGACCTCGTCGAGGTGGTCCTCCCGGTTGGTGTTGTCGAGCATCATCTTGAACTGGCCGAGCCCGTCGACCTCGTCCTCGGTCAGCCGGAACGCGTAGAGGTCGCTCCGTGCGGGGTCGACGTCCACCGAGCGGACCTCGTAGTCCCCTCCGGCGACGGTCGTCTCGCCGGGCTGGCCGGCGTTGCAGGCGCGCTCGGTCCCGGTCAGCTCGCCCCTCACCTCGTCGTCGAGCTCGTCGAGGGTCCGGGTCGGGTCGACCAGCACGCACTGGCGCCAGGTCTGCCACGACGGGTTCGCGGGGTCGGTGGTGTGGGGGTCGGTGGTGTGGGGCTCGTTGCCGCCCGCCCAGTACGGGATCATCGACGGCTCGTCGCCCGGGATGATCCACCACACCGGTTTGAGCATCACCGACGTGTTGGGCAGCTGCGGGATCGAACGACCGCCCGCGCCGATGCCGGCCAGGTCGAAGTCGTCGTCGAGCGCGAGCAGTGCGGCGCGGTCGTGCAGCTGGTTCTGCTGCACCGAGTCGAGGATCTCGCGGTTGAACCGGTTGAACGACAGCACCCCTGCGGTCGCCGCGCCCGTCGTCGAGCGGGTCTGCGCCGCCTGCGCGGTCGTCGACAGCGAGCCGGCGTGCAGCGACTGGTTGAGCGGGTCGAGATCTCGGCTGGTGGCCTCGTCGACCTCCTGGTTGTCGAGGAACACCTCGGCGTCGGAGTACCACGTCTCCCAGACCGGCAGCGACGTCCCGTTGAGCTCCTGTCCCGTGGGCGCGTTGATCGCCCGCCAGAGATCCCACGCGTGCCCGTCGATCGAGTCGACGTCGGGGCCACCGGGCCGCTCGTTCCAACCGTCGATCACGACCTGCTGACGGAAGACCGCCGCATCGGCGGCGACGTAGTCGATCGGTCGATCGGCGT
>JAEWED010000149.1 GCA_023389745.1 Actinomycetes bacterium | reverse complement strand
CCCGCACCCGCGGGCGGCCCGCGACCCGCGGGGGCGCGGCCAGCCCTCGCTTCGTGCCCAGCCGGCGCCGCGGCGTGGTGCCGCGGCGTGGTGCCGGGGCTTTGTGCAGCGGCTCTGTGCAGCGGCGCGGACCCGCGCGGCGGTGTCAGCCCGTCGGTGGCCAGTCGGTGATCGCGGTGCGGTACGAGCCGCGCACGGGATCGAGGGCGACCATCTGGTCGAACCAGCCCACGCCCAGGTGGGTCGCCGAGGACCGCTGCGGTTGCGCGGTGCCGGCGTAGCAGTAGCGGCCGGACCCGTCGGCCCATTCGTCGCAGCCCGGCAGCGCCACCCGCCGCACCGGGCTCCACGGGCCCACCGGCGAGGTGGCGGTGCGGACGGTCAGCTCGGTGGTGTAGCCGGGCCAGGGGCTGTGCACCATGACCTGCCCGTGGTGCGGATCGGCGACGATCGAGAACGAGCTCACGGGCAGCTGCTTGTCGCCGAGGATCCCGGGCATCTCCATGGTGGCGGCGTCGCCGGGCAGCGCTGACCACGATGCCGCCGAGGTGTGGTCGCCGCCGTTCCAGTATCGCCACGCCGAGATCTGCTCGACCTGGGTCGGGTCGACCCGGGCGACGGTGCAGCCCGTGTACGCGGGGTCGTCCGGCCAGTTGATGCCGGTCCCTCCGTCGGCAGGACGCCCGCACTCGTAGGCGTAGAGCAGCCCGTCGACGATCTGCGACGCCGTGCCGTACTCGGCGCCGACGGGGAACAGGTTCTGCTGGAGCACCCGTCCGGTGATCACCGGTCCGACCGGCGTCGTCCCGGCGAACGCCGCGGGGTCGTAGACCCATTCGACGACGGCGACGCCTCGGCTGAGGGGCTCCATGCCGCGCAGGCACACGTTGCCGAAGAAGGCGATCACACGATCGCGAGCGGAGGCGCCGTCGGGGACCGACGTCACCGACAGGGGCCACATGATGTGCTCGAAGCCGTTGGGGCACGGTGTGGTCACGGGCGCAGCCGGTGTCACGAACGGGGCGGGGACGTTGCCGGGGAGCACGCCGTCGCGGGTCACCGAGGGATCGGTGCGGGTCGACACGGCCGCGGTGTTGTTGACGAAGTAGCGGAAGCCGCCGCCGCGCAACCACTCGGTCGAGTCGCCGAAGAGCCAGAAGGTGCTGCCGTCGCGGAGACCGGTGCTGATGCCGGCGTCGCGCTCGATGCCGCGCAGCGGGTGGCCCGCGGGAGGACCGACCGCGGCGACGGCGACGACGTCACCGCCGTCGAACGGGGTCGGGAGGTCGGCGACGACGACGTTGCGGCAACCGATCGAGGTGCTCGAACCACGTCCGATGTTGTCGGCGGTGATGCACACCCTGCGGGTGCCGACGTGGGCAGGCAGGTCGGCGGTGAAGGCGTGGCGGCCCGACTTGCGGAAGATGACGGCCAGCCCTTCGCGGTACTGGTTCGCGTTGACCTTGTGGGCGACGCCGTCGACGGTCGCGGTGACCGTCGTGGAGCCGGGTGCGTCGGGGTCGTACGCCCATCCCTCGATGCGGATCATCGACGTGCCGGACTGCTGCACGGCGTCGAAGGACCCGATCGGGGAGTCGGTCCCCGTGACGACGGTCCGGCAGCCGAGCGATCGGTCGCGGGTGCCGTTCAACACGTTGACCGCCCACACGCAGACGTCGTTGCGTCCGGGGGACAGCGGCGGGGTCCGGACGTCGAAGCCGTGGTTCGCACCGTGGGCGGGGTGCGCCGCCGCGACGTCGGGACGCGCCAGCGACGCCCGGTGGGCGACCGGCTGCGCCTGCACCGAGACCATCACGTCGATCGGGGCACGTGTGTCGGGGTCCAGTGCCCAGCCGATCACCCGGATCGACGCCCCGTCGGCGACCACCACGTCGAGTCGTCCGATGGGCGCCTGCCCGGTCGGGTCGAGCTCGTCGGGTCCGAGGCACCCGGTCAGCACCACGAGTGCGGTGAGCACGCCGACCACGGTGGCGGCCCGTCGTCGGCCTGTGTCTCGTCGTAGGGCCGTGTCTCGTCGTAGGGCTGTGTCTCGTCGTAGGGCTGTGTCTCGTCGTCGGCCTGTGGCTCGGGGACCTGCGAAGGGCACGTGTTCCTCTCGTCGGCGGCGGGCGCCGTGGCGTCGGGAACGGTCAAGGGTAGCTGCGTCGGCAAGCGACGCCGACCACCCGGTCAGACGAAGCGGAGCTCGTCGCCCGCGGCGACCGCCACGACGCGCGTCGCCAGGTGTGTGCCCACGTAGGGGATCCGACGTGCCTCCTGACCCGGTCCGGCACCGACGAGCTCCGAGGCGGCGGGGTCGACGATCACCGCGCCGGACTGCAGCCGGTCCTCGGTGCGGAACACCGAGGCAGGCGCGTCGCGCAGCTTCGGCACCACGGCGGCCAGGTCCCAGCCCTCCTGGGCGGCGACGGTGAGCAGCGCGGGCAGGAACTGGTCGGCGGCGTCGAGCCCCGGGCCCTCGTTGCCGGCCACCGGGGCGTTGTGGTCGCTGGCGATCACGTCGACCCGGTCGAGGGTCACGTCGAGGAGCTCCGCGCGTGCCAGGCGGTCACCGACCGGCGGCAGCACGTGCAGCTGCGAACGGTGCTCGTCGAGCACCTCGGCGAGGAAGTGCGGAGAGACCTGCACCGTCGCGCCCGGCAGCGCCTTCATCCGCTCGATGAGCGCGGGTGTCACCGCATGGCGGAAGTGCACCGGCACCCCACGGGCGACGATCCGGTCGACCGCGGCCTCGTCGAAGGCGTAGATGATGGGTCGCATCCCCGCAGCGACCACCGCGTCGAAGTGCTCGTCGAAGCGCTCGTCGTAGCTGTAGAGCTTGCAGACCGCCGGCCAGGTCTCGAGCAGTTCGTCGGCGACCCGGGGCAGCCAGTCCGCGAAGCCCTCGCTGGTCTCGTCGGGGCTGACCGAGAGCACCGGGATGACCTGGGGGAACCGCAGCGGCGCCAGCGCGGCGGTCACCGCCGTCGGGCCGACCTCGGCGACGCGGTCCCACGGGCACGCCGTGTTGACCGCGACGACTCCGCCGCGCATCGCGTGGAACCGGTCGAGCCAGCGGGCACCGGCGTCGAAGATCGGCCAGTGCACGTCCGCGTCGTAGAGCCCGGGCAGCACCCACCACGAACTGCCGTCGATCGTCCGCGTGGTCGAACCGGGGAGGTGCGCCACGTCGACCTCGAGGTCGCGGCGCGACTCGGTGAGGGGGTCCCACAGGTCGACGATGCGGACGTTCGTCGGGGATTCGGTGGCGGCGGGGGTTGATGTCACGAGCACTCCTCGATCGGAAGATCTCGCATCATATATGAGATGGTGTGCACGTGACAGGGTGCAGCCAGGATCTCTCGGTGGGTTCCTCAGGCGTCCGGTGCGCTGAGCAGCCGCGCTCGGGCGACCTCGACGGTGTCGCCCAGGTGGCGCAGCGCCAGCTCGACCGCCGCGTCGGCGTCGCGGTCGCGGTACGCTGCGATCAGCTCCGCGTGATCGCTGTTGGCCTGCTTGCGGCGGCTCTTGGACCCGCTGATCGAGACGCCGACGTAGAGGGCCGACAGGTCGGCCAGGCGGCCCAGCACCTCTTGGTAGAGCGGGCGGCGGCTGGCGGCGTCGAGCACGTGGTGGAACTGGCGGTTCAGGTCGAGCCAGGTGGCCGGATCGCTCTGCGCCTTCATCTCGCGGTGCAGCGATTCGGCCGCGGCGAGCTCGTCGTCGGTGATGCGCTGCACCCCTTCGGCCACGGTGCGGGCCGTCAGCAGGCTGCGCAGCTCGTAGATCTCCTCGAGCTCCTCGAGCGTGGGCTCGTGCACGGTGGCGCCCCGGTAGGGATCGAACTCGACCAGGCCTTCGCCGACCAGGTCTCGCAGGGCCTCTCGCACGGGGGTCACGCTGACGGCCAGGCTCGCCGCGAGCTCGGACTGCACCAGTCGGGTGCCGCCGGGCAGCTCGCCCGACAGGATCGCCTCACGGAGCCGGTCGGTGACCGTGCGGTGCGCGGTCCGGACGCCGCCGTGGCCGAGCAGCGGAAGTCGGGTGGTCGGCGCCGATGCAGCCATGTGGTGAGTCC
>JAEWED010000105.1 GCA_023389745.1 Actinomycetes bacterium | reverse complement strand
ACGCAGCCCTTCGATCCGGTGGTTGCCGTCCTCGACGACCAGCTGACCGTCGCGGTACGACACGATCGCCGGCGGTGGCTCCCAGCCGTCCTCCATGCTCTCCTGCATGTCGTCGATGCGCTCGAGGTCGTCGTCGTCGAAGCGGTCGAGGGCCGGTTGATCAGGCGGTCCGGCGAGGCGGTGCAGCCGGTCCATCGGTACGAGCAGCGGTCCGGCCCAGAACCTGGGCGGGTCGGCGAGCTCGGCGGCGAGCGCGGCGTTGTCGCTCCCGGGGCTGGCGAGGAAGTCGCTGACCCAGGTGGCGACGTCGTCGCGCTCGGCGGCACGGCGAGCGGCGGCCATCGAGGCGTGTCGGGCGGAGTCCATGTCGTCGTCGCTACCCGGCCCGGGCGTGGGTCACTCCTGGACCCTCAACCTCGACGTGGTTCGAGGTGTGCCGCGTCGTTGTACGAGCGCAGCGTCCAGCGGCCGAGCTCGGGGTCGTGCTCCCACTCGGTCAGGCTGGTGTTGGTCGGGACGAGCCGAGGTCCGGCGTGCGGGGCCGCGTGGCCGAACAGGATCGTCAGCGTGGCGACGATGAACCCGGCGTGGCAGACGGCCACGACGGTCTGACCTGCGTGGTCGACGGCCATCCGGTCGAGCGTCCGGCGGACCCGCTCGTGGAAGCTGTTCCAGCTGTCGCCGCCGACGGCGAAGACGCGGTCCGGTTCGGCGGCCATGTCGAGGTGGCCGAAGCGTCGCGAGTACTCGGTCCAGTCCATGCCGTCGGCCTCGCCGGTGTGCACCTCGCACAGGTCGCAGTCGACGACCAGGTCATCGAAGCCGAGGGCCGGGGCGATGATGTTCGCAGTCTCGATCGCGCGGGGCAGCTCGGAGACGGTCAGCACGTCGGCGACGATCGCTCCCGTCGCCGCGAGGCGGTCCCGCAGCAGCGCTGCCTGCGCCCTCCCCAGGTCGGTCAGACCCTTGCATCCCTGCCGTCCGGCGATGATGCCGCTCAGGCCGGCGTGGGCGTCGCCGTGGCGTACGAGGATGAGCCGCATCCGGGTCAACGTACGTGCTCGATCCCGGCGTGTGACGTCGCCCTCCGACCACGGTTGCGAGCGCCCCGGGGCGGGTATCGGGCGTCGCGGCACCGGATCTCACCCCGTCGGGTGATCTCCGTCGGCCACCGCCGCTGAGAGGAGCGCACGAGATGGCACGTCGAGGAGTCTGGACCGGATCGATCAGCTTCGGACTGGTGAGCGTCGGGGTGAAGGCCCTCACCGCCGTGCACGACCACGACGTGCACTTCCACCAGCTCGAGCGCGGCACCGGCGCGAGGGTCGGCAACCAGCGGGTCTCGAAGGAATCGGGTGAGCCGGTCGACGCCGACGACATCGAGATGGGCTACGAGGTGTCGAAGGGTCGCTACGTCACCTTCGAGCGCTCCGAGATCGACGAGCTCCGCCCCGAGTCGACCCGCCACGTCGAGGTGACCGACTTCGTGGACCTCGCCGACATCGACCCGGTGTACTACCAGCGCACGTATTGGCTGGCTCCGACCGACGAGGGTGCCGAGCACGCCTACCGGCTCCTGGCCGCGGCGATGGAGGAGACCCAGCAGGTCGGCATCGGCACGGTCGTCATGCGCAACAAGCAGTACCTGGCCGCGATCCGTCCACTCGAGGGAGCGCTCGCCATGTCGACCATGCGCTTCGCTGATGAGGTGCTCGACATCACCGACATCGACGAGATCCCGACCGGCGCCGCCACGGCGTCCGACAAGGAGTTGGCCCTCGCGACGCAGATCATCGACGGGCTCTCCGCGTCGTGGGACCCGACCCGCTACCGCGACACCTTCACCGACGAGCTCAAGGAGCTGATCGAGGCGCGGGACCGTGGCGACGAGGTCGTCACCGAGCCCGAGGAGGAGGCCGACGACGCGCAGGTGCTCGACCTGATGGCGGCGCTGCAGGCGAGCGTCGACGAGGCATCGTCGCGCCGCTCGGGTGGCGGTTCGACGAAGAAGGACCCTTCGACGAAGGCGCCGGCGAAGAAGTCCGCGTCGAAGAAGGCGCCGGCAGCGAAGAAGACGTCCGCGAAGAAGTCACCGTCGAAGAAGGCGCCGGCGTCGAAGAAGGCGCCGGCAGCGAAGAAGGCGCCCGCCCGGAAGAAGTCCCCGGCCAAGAAGTCCGCGTAGGCGGCACCGCTCGTTCCGCACGCGGGCACCCGACGGCTGCTAGGACACCCCCATGGCGCGAGACCAGCAGCGAGGTTCGGCGAGTGAGAAGCTCGCCACCTACCGCGACAAGCGCGACTTCTCGAAGACCAGCGAGCCGGCCGGCGGTGAGGGCGGGAGCCCCACCGACCAGCGCTTCGTGGTGCAGCGCCACCGTGCTCGCCGACTGCACTACGACGTCCGCTTCCAGATCGACGGCGTGCTCGTCAGCTGGTCGGTGCCGAAGGGCCCGACGCTCGACCCGTCGGTGCGCCGCCTCGCGATCCGCACCGAGGACCATCCGCTCGAGTACGAGCACTTCGAAGGGATCATCCCCAAGGGCGAGTACGGCGGCGGCGACGTCATCGTGTGGGACCGCGGGACCTACCGGGTGCACCAGCACGACACCCCTGGCGAGGCACTCGCGGACGGTGAGCTCCACCTCGAGCTGTTCGGCGAGAAGCTGCGTGGGCACTTCATGTTGATCCGCACGAAGCGCTCCGAGCGCGGCGGCGAGCAGTGGCTCATGTTCCACAAGGACGACACCGAGGCGGTCGAGGGCTGGGACCCGGAGGACCATCCTCGTTCGGTGCTGTCGGGTCGCACCAACGACGAGGTGCTCGCCGATCCGGACGCCCGCTGGTCCTCCGACCTGCCGCCCGATCGTGCCGAGATCCGTCTGCACGCCCTTTCGGACGACGACCCGCAGCTGCTCGCGCTCGACGAGCTCGGCGCGAAGGGGGAGTGGGAGTACGCGGGCCGCGTGCTGCGACTGACCAACCTCGACAAGATCCTGTTCGACGGTCGCGGCGACGGCGGTCCGGAAGCAGAGCCGGTGACCAAGCGGGAGTTCATCCGGCACTGGGCCCGGGTCGCTCCGCTGCTCGTGCCGCTGCTCGAGGACCGGGCGGTCAACCTGCACCGGTTCCCCAACGGAGTCGACGAACCGGGGTTCTGGCACAAGGCCGTTCCCAAGCACACCCCCGACTGGATCGAACGTTGGGACAACCCGACGTCGAAGGCGGGCGAGACCCGCACCTACTTCGTCGCGTCCGAGGCCGCGACGATCGCGTGGCTCGCGAACTTCGGGGCGATCGAGCTGCACCCGTGGACCTCGACCACCGAGCACCCGCGCCAGCCGAGCTGGGCCCTGTTCGACCTGGACCCGGGACCCGACACCGAGTGGGACGACCTGCTGACCTTGGCACGGCTGCACCGCACCGCCCTCGACCACCTGGGCGTGTGGGCGATCCCCAAGGTGACCGGCCAGCGCGGCATCCAGATCTGGGTGCCGGTGGTCGACGGCTACACCTTCGACGACACTCGATCGTGGGTCGAGACGGTCTCGCGCACGGTCGGTCGCATCATGCCGGAGCTGGTGAGCTGGGAGTGGACCGTCAGCGACCGCAAGGGTCTGGCACGTCTGGACTTCACCCAGAACGCCGTGAACAAGACCCTGGTCGCGCCCTACAGCACACGACCCGCCCCGGGGGCGCCGGTGTCGGTCCCGATCACCTGGGACGAGCTCGACGACCCCGACCTGCGGGCCGACCGCTGGACGATCCGGACCTTGCCGGAGCGCCTGGAACAGGTCGGCGACCTCTTCCACGACGCCCGGGCCCACGCGCAGCGCCTGCCCACGATCTCCTAGGCGCCGACCACCCCCGGGGGTGACGACCTGAGCAGACGAGGTTCGACGCCGCGGTGCGCGGGGTACGGGTCCCGTGACCGAGCGGGCAGTCCCGCGGAACGAGGAGAGATGCCATGGCGACGACCACCAAGAAGCGCACGTCGAGGGCCAGCACCAGGGCCACCAGCTCCCGCAGCACGGCGAAGCGCACGACCAGCTCGTCGAAGGCGGGTTCGTCGGTGCCCGACATGTCGTCCACCGACGCGAAGAAGACGACCGAGATCCTCCAGGACCGCCTGGTCGCCCTGCTCGATCTCCAGCTGACGTTGAAGCACATCCACTGGAACGTGACCGGCCCCAACTTCATCGCCATCCACGAGATGCTCGACCCGCAGGTGCTCGCCGTGCGCGCCATGAGCGACGCCATCGCCGAACGGATCGCGACCTGTGGCGGGACCCCGCAGGGCACCCCGGGCGCGATCGTCAAGGGCCGCTCGTGGGACGACTACGCGATCGGGCGCGACACCACCGATCGTCATCTCGACGAGCTCGACCGCGTCTATCAGGGCGTGATCGGCGACCACCGCGAAGCGATCGAGGCGCTCGGCGACCTCGACCCGGTCAGCGAGGACCTCATGACCGGCCAGACCGGCGAGCTCGAGCTGTTCGGCTGGTTCGTCCGCTCGCACCTCGGGCGCTGATGCCGGATGACGAGACGCCGACGGAAGGACCTCTGATGACGCGACGGGTCGAACCAGCACGTCGGAGCGACGTCCGACGTCGGCTGATGGCCGGCGCCGCCGTTGCGACGTTCGCCGTCTCCGGAGCGTTGACGGCCTGCAGTGACGACGAGGAGCCGCCGTCGACGTCGCTCGCACCGACGACCACGGCGCCGCCCGAGTCGACCTCGAGCAGCACCCCCGAGGATGACGCCGGCAGCTCTGGCGCGAAGCCGGGTCGCATCCCCGAGAACGTCGACCCACCGGGTGGCACCACTCCGGAGTCCGAGTCCGGTGGTTCGGACAACGACGCGACCGGATCGAAGAACAGCGAGGCCGGCGACCAGACCGAGGGCCCCTGACCCCCGGCCGCGCCGGCCTCCCCGTACGTCTGACTGAGTCGTCGTGCCTCAGGCACCCACGTAGTCGGCGAGGTGTTCGCCGGTGAGGGTGGAGCGCTTCGCCACCAACTCCGCGGGGGTGCCCTCGAAGACGACCTGTCCGCCGTCGTGCCCCGCGCCGGGCCCCAGGTCGATGATCCAGTCGGCGTGGGCCATCACGGCCTGGTGGTGCTCGATGACGATGACCGACCTGCCGGACTCCACCAGGCGGTCGAGCAGCCCGAGCAGCTGCTCGACGTCGGCCAGGTGCAGTCCGGTGGTCGGCTCGTCGAGCACGTAGATCTCGCCCTTGTCGCCCATCTGCGTCGCGAGCTTGAGGCGCTGGCGCTCGCCTCCCGACAGGGTGGTCAGCGGCTGGCCGATCGTCAGGTAGCCGAGGCCGACGTCGGAGAGTCGATCGAGGATCTTGTGCGCGGCCGGGACCTTCGCGTCGCCCTCGGCGAAGAACGCCAAAGCCTCGTCGACAGGCATGGCCAGGACCTCGCTGATGTCCTTGCCGCCGAAGGTGTACTCCAGCACCGACGCGTCGAAGCGGCGGCCCTCGCACACCTCGCACGGGGTCGCGGTGCCGGCCATGATGCCGAGGTCGCTGTAGATGACCCCCGCGCCGTTGCAGTTCGGACACGCCCCCTCGGAGTTCGCGCTGAACAGCGCCGGCTTCACGTCGTTGGCCTTGGCGAAGGCCTTGCGGATCGGCTCGAGCAGCTTGGTGTAGGTGGCCGGGTTGCTGCGTCGTGATCCCTTGATCGCTGACTGGTCGATCGTGACGACGTCGTCGAGCGGCGACACCGACCCGGTGATGAGTGAGCTCTTGCCGGAGCCGGCCACGCCGGTGACGACCACGAGCACCCCGAGCGGGATGTCGACGTCGACGCCGCGCAGGTTGTGCGACGAGGCGCCGCGGATCTCGAGCGCGCCCTCCGCGGTCCGCACCGACTCCTTGAGCGTGGCGCGATCGTCGAGGTGGCGGCCGGTGACGGTGTCGCTCTTGCGGAGACCCTCGATCGTGCCCTCGAAGCAGATCGTGCCGCCGCCGGCACCCGCCGCCGGGCCCAGGTCGACGACGTGATCGGCGATCGCGATCGTCTCGGGCTTGTGCTCGACGACGAGCACCGTGTTGCCCTTGTCGCGCAACTGCAGCAGCAGCTGGTTCATGCGCTCGATGTCGTGGGGGTGCAGCCCGACGGTCGGCTCGTCGAACACGTAGGTGACGTCGGTGAGCGACGACCCGAGGTGCCGGATCATCTTGGTGCGCTGCGCCTCGCCACCCGACAGGGTGCCCGACGGACGGTCGAGCGACAGGTAGCCCAGGCCGATCTCGACGAACGAGTCCAGGGTCGCTGCGAGCGCCTCGAGCAGCGGTGCGACCGTCGGCTCCTTCACCCCCCGGACCCACTCCGCCAGGTCGCTGATCTGCATGCTGCAGAGCTCGGCGATGTTGCGCCCCTCGATCGTCGACGAGCGGGCCAGGTCGCTCAGCCGGGTGCCGTCGCAGTCGGGACAGGTCGTGAACGTGACCGCCCGCTCGACGAACGCACGGATGTGCGGCTGCATCGCGTCGACGTCCTTGGTCAGGAACGACTTCTTGATCTGCGGGATCAGCCCCAGGTAGGTCAGGTTGATCCCGTCGACCTTGATCTTCGTCGCCTCCTTGTGGAGCAGGTCGTCGAGCTCCCTCTTGGTGAACTTCTTGATCGGCTTGTCGGGGTCGAAGAAGCCGGCACCCCTGAAGATCCGGCCGGACCAACCGTCCATCGAGAAGCCGGGGATCGTCAGCGCGCCCTCGTTCAGCGACTTCTCGTCGTCGTACAGGGCGCTCAGGTCGATGTCGTTGACCGAGCCGCGACCCTCGCACCGGGGACACATGCCGCCGGTGATGCTGAAGGTGACCTTCTCCTTCGTGGTCCGGCCACCCTTGTCGTGGGTGACCGCGCCGGCACCGCTGACCGACGCGACGTTGAACGAGAACGCCTGCGGCGACCCGATGTGCGGCGTGCCCAATCGACTGAAGAGGATCCGCAGCATGGCGTGCACGTCGGTCGCCGTGCCGACCGTCGAGCGCGGGTCGGTGCCCATGCGCTCCTGGTCGACGATGATCGCCGTGGTGAGCCCGTCGAGCACGTCGACGTCGGGACGCGCCTGGGTCGGCATGAAGCCCTGCACGAACGCGCTGTAGGTCTCGTTGATCATCCGCTGGGACTCGGCCGCGATCGTGCCGAAGACCAGCGAGCTCTTCCCCGACCCGGACAGCCCGGTGAAGACCGTGAGCCGACGCTTGGGCAGCTCGACGCTGACGTCCTTGAGGTTGTTGACCCGGGCGCCCTGCACGCGGATCGTGTCGTGGGAGTCGGCGGGATGCGGCGCAGTCACGTGCGGCGCGGACGACGTCGCGCCCTTCTTGGTGGTCATGTTCGGCGTGGCTCCGTCCGGCTCAGCGGGTCTCCTGGATCCGGATCATGTTGCCCGCTGGGTCACGGATGGCGCAGTCCCGAACGCCGTAGTCCTGCTCGATCGGCTCCTGCACGATGTCGGTGCCGGCTGCTTCGAGCTTCGCGAACGTCGTGTCGAGGTCCGGCGTCGCCAGGTTCACACCGAAGTAACCGCCCTTGGCGATGATCTCGAGCAGGGTGGCCTTCTCGTCGTCGCTGAGGCCCGGCGTGGCACTCGGCGGGTGCAGCACGATCGCCGTGTCGGGCTGACCGGCGGGGCCGACGGTGATCCAGCGCATGTCCTCGTAGCCGACATCCAGGCGGACCTCGAAGTCGAGGACGTCCCGGTAGAACGCGAGCGAGGCGTCGGGATCGGAGTGGGGGAGGAAGCTGGAGTGAATCGTGATGTCCATGCCGATCAACCTAAGAGTCGGCTGGCGGCCCTGCTTCTCGATTCCTGACCGGTCTGGTGACCTGCATGGCGACGCACGACGGGATGCCCTCGGTCGAGTGGTCCGCGTCGCGGTAGGCGCTCGGCGGCATGCCGACGAGCTCGCTGAAGCGGGTGCTGAACGTGCCGAGCGACGAGAAGCCCACGGCGAAGCACACGTCGGTGACGCTCATGTCGCCACGACGCAGCAGTGTCATCGCCCGCTCGATGCGGCGGGTCATCAGGTACGAGTACGGCGACTCGCCGAAGGCCGCCTTGAACTGCCGGCTCAAGTGACCCGCCGACATGTGCGCGCCACGCGCGAGCGCTTCGACGTCGAGGGGCTCCGCGTACTCGCGGTCGATGCGGTCCTTGACCCGTCGCAGCACCACCAGGTCCTCGAGCCGCCGGTTGTCGTCGCTTCCGGTGGGCATCGGCGCATCGTGCCACGTCGAACGCCGGACGAGGCGGACAGGAGCGCGGGTGCGGATCGCGGGGATCGGCTCACTTCTCCGGCGGCGCCTCGGCGCACTCGAGGCGGCCCGAGGCGATCGCGTCGGTGAAGGCCTGGTAGTCGGCGAGGTTCTGCTGGGCGTAGGACTCGGCGAACTCGACGACCCCCTTGTCCATCCGATCGCCCTTGCCGAGGTAGGCGGCGATGGCGACCGCATCGCCGGAGCGTGCGTGGCCCCGAGCGAGCGTCATGCCGCACAGCCGGGCGTAGAAGCCGAGCTGGTTGGACGAGGAGCCTTCGATCTCGACCGATCCCTTCCAGTCGCGGAGCTGGCGCACGTAGAAGTCACGCCCCGCGACGCCTCTGGTCCAACCGAGGAACGTGTCCGACTGGGCCTGGGTCAGCCGCTGGCCCTCGACGACCCGCTGGCCCTGGTTCGGGTAGACCGACTCGCCGAGGTGGTCCGACAGCTCGGACCGGCCGGCCTCCTTGATCTGCAACATGAGCGGGTCGTTCTCGTCGCGGCCCTGGAACAGGGCGATGAAGCAGCGGGTGCCGACGCTGCCGACCCCGACGACCTTGATGCCGACGTCGATGAGTCGGTGCAGCGAGAAGAGGCGCTGACGATCGTCCTGGAGCGTCGAGCGGTACGACTCGAGGCTGTCGTGCACACCTTGCATGAGCACGTCGACGTCGAACTCCGAGGGAAGGTCGCTGAACGGCTGCAGCACCGGCGGCTCGCTGCGGATGCGCCACCGTCCGTCGACGAACTCGGCGAAGCGGTTGCGTGCCTGCAGGCTGGTCTTGCGCTGCGCTCGCTCCTGGAACGTCTGGAGGCGCTTCGAGAGCTCCTTGGCGTCCCAGCCGCCCGAGGCGAGCACGTCGGCGGTCGACACGTACTGGCGCCACAGCTCGACGACACCCATCTCGGCGAAGCGCGCCATGGCCTCTCGATACGCGCTGACCGACTGTGCGGTGACGGCACGGGTGGTCGGCTGGTCGAATCCGAGGTGCTGCGCGGCGATCGTGAAGCTGGCGGCGAGGCGCTTGAGGTCCCACTCCCACGGGCCGGGCAGCGTCTCGTCGAAGTCGTTCGCGTCGAAGACGAGCTGGCGTTCCGGTGAGGCGTACGCCCCGAAGTTCGACAGGTGGGCGTCACCGCCGAGCTGCACGTACAGGCCCGAGTCGGGTGTGCCCGCCAGGTCCTGGGCCATGAGCGAGGCCGCACCCCGGTAGAAGGTGAACGGCGACACGCTCATCCGCTGGTGGCGCAGCGGGACGAGCCACGGCAGGCGGTCGGCGTTCTGGCCGTCGATGAGCTGGACCGGATCCCTCCTGCCGGGGGCCGGTGCCCACGCCGCGTGCGCCGAGCGGGGCACCCGCTGGCGGAGCTCCCGGCCGTGTTGGAGTCGGTCCTCGACGCTGTCGAGGTGTGCCGGCCGGTCCTCGGCGACGGGACCCGAGTGCGTGGTCAGCGGTCCACGACCCCGGTGATGTCACGGCCGTGCATCGTGAGCGCCCAGATGACTGCGACGTCCAGAGCGATGATCACGACCGCCCAGATCGGGTACCACGGCAGCCACGCGAACGCGACGAGCGCGCTGATCCCGGCGACGATCACGCCGACGGTGCGGGCGAGCACGTTGCCGGTGAACACCCCGAAGCCTGCGAGCAGGACGATGATGCCGATGATCAGGTGGATCCAGCCCCACGTCGTGACGTCGAACTGGAAGACGTACTCCTGCCCGACGACGTAGAACTCGTCGTCGACGATCGCGACCAGCCCTGCGACGGCCTGGAAGAACCCGATCAGGATGAGGACGACCCCGGCGAACGCGGCATAGCCCGCGGCCCAGGCGCTCGGATGCTCAGACACATGTGCTCCTCTCGTCGGCCCGGTGAGTGCACGGAAGCCGGACCCCTCGAGACGACTCTGCGCCTCGACACCCGCACCGACATCACCCACCGTGGGTGATCCACGGACCACCGCCACGCACAGGAGCGTTCGACTCAGTGAGGCGTCCACTCCCGCCCGAACCAGCGCCGCACGCGGGTCGAGCCGAACTCGGTCTTCTGCCCGGCGAGCTCGGCCGACGCGGGTTCGAAGGTGCCGACGGGCGCCTGACCGGTGAGGAACGTCACCTCGACCTTCGCCACCTCGTCGTTGCCGAACTCCAGATAGCACTGCCCCCGGCCGTCGTACTCGGCGGTCGGCGTTGCCTGGGCATGGGCCTCGATGATCGCCTCGGCGACCACGGACGCCTGGCCCTCGGCGAACACACCTGCCTTGGGCGTGCCGACGCTGGTCACGTCACCGACCGCGTAGACGCCGTCGAACGCCGTCCGCAGCGTGAGCGGGTCGACCGGGATCCATCCGTCGACGCACATGCCCGAGGCCTCGACGACCGCAGGGACACGGTGCACGGGCACCCCGAGGAACAGGTCGTAGGGCAGCTCGGCGCCGTCCGCGGCGAGCGCGACCGAACGCTCGGGGTCGAGCGAACGGACGAGCGTCTCGGGCACCCACTCGATGCTGCGCTCGGCGAAGGCCTCGAGCAGTGCCGCCGACGCCGCGGGTGACGGCGGGATCGGTGCACCCAGCGGCATGACCAGCGAGATCCGGGACCGGTCCTGCAGGCCGCGGGCGGTCAGGAAGTCGTGCAGCATCAGGGCGGTCTCGCTCGGCGCGGGCGGGCACTTGAAGGGCGTCGAGGTGACCCCGACGATCACCCGGCCGCCGTCGAAGCGGTCGAGCACGTCACGCAGGGCGAACGCCCCGGGCGCCGTGTAGAACTCGTGCCCTCCTTCGAGCAGCCCCGGCGTGGCGCCAGGATCGAGGTCGGCGCCGAGCGCCACGACGAGCACGTCCCCTTCGAAGTCGCCCGCGTCGGTGGTGACACGTCGCTGCTCGGGGTCGATGGAGGTGATGGTCGCCTGCACGAAGCGGACGCCGGGCTTCACCAGGTCGCGGTACGGGTGCACGACCGCCTCGCCCGTGGTGCGGCCGAACATGACGTCGAGCTTCGAGAACCCGAAGACGAAGCCCTCGCCCTTGTCGATGAGCACGACCTCGACGTCGTCGCCGAGCTCGTCGGAGAGCCTCGTCGTCAGTTCGAGACCACCGAAACCGGCGCCGAGTACCAGGACCTTCATGCGTGCTCCTCACCGGGGCGTGCTGCGGACGCCCCGACCGTAGGCGTCAGCGGGCGCTGACCACGCCCAACGTCGGGGCGCGGTCGTCCTCGCACCTCCGATGGGCCGGACGGCCTCGAATCCTGTAGCAGATACCCTCGTCGGCCGATGGGAACAGGTGAGTGAATCCTCGGCATCGGTGGGAACCGACATCGACATGACCGACGGTGACGTCCCGATCGTGCACTCCTACCCGCTCACTCCCATGCAGTTCGGGCTGGCCTTCGAGAGCGCCGCCGCCGTTGTCCCGGGTGTGAACGTCGAGCAGATCGTCTGCCACTTCGACGACGAGGTGGTCGACGCCCGGCTCCTCGAACGTGCCTGGCGGGCGACGCAGGAACAGCACGACGCGCTGCGCACCTCGATCGACCTCGAACATCCCGACGGTCCGGTGCAGCACGTCCACCAGCGCTGCGAGCTCGACCTGACCACTCTGGACTGGTCCGCGCTCGCCGAGGCCGACCAGACCCGCGCCCTCGACGACTGGCTCGCCGAGGACCGGGCCCGTGGTGTCGACCTGCGTGAGCCCGGGGCGACCCGGGTGGTGCTGATCGTCCTCGGTCCCCGCCGCTCGACCATGGTCTGGACCTTCCACCATGCGCTGCTCGACGGCCGCAGCTTCGCAGCGGTGCTCGAAGAGGTGCTCGCCCGTCTCGACGAGCTGAGCGCCGACGGCGACATGGCGGCGCGTCCCGTACGGCCCCGGTTCCGCGAGCACGTGGCCGCAGTGACCGACGCGGACGGAGGCGACGCCGCTGCGAAGGCCTTCTTCACGGAGCTGCTCGACGGCCACGCCGAACCCACACCCGCGCCCGGCGCCGTACCCGAGGGCGCCGTGCCCGCTGATCACGACGGTCCGCAGCACCTCGAGGTCGAACGGCGCCTCGGACCCGACGTGGTCGCCCGTCTCGAAGCCCGTGCCGCCGAGGCCGACGCCACGGTCGGCACCGCCCTGCTGGCCGCCTGGGCGGTGTTGGTGTCGCGCTACTGCTCGTCGAGCGACGTCGTGTTCGGCACGACCAGAGCCGGGCGCCACCAGGTCGAGGGCGCGGCCGACATGGTCGGCTGCCTCATCAACACGGTGCCGATCCGCCTGCGCGCCGAGCCGTCGACGAACGTCGACGAGCTGCTGCGCTCCACCAGGGCCTTCCAGCTCGACGTGCGTCCCCACGAGCACACCGCACTGGTCGACATCCGCTCGTGGATCGGCGTGCCCGGTGACCGGTCGCTGCTGTCGACCACCGTCGTGTTCGAGCGTGAGCTGCTCGACACCCGCCTCCGCGCCGGCGGAGGGCACCCCGACCGTCGCGTGACCGTCCACGAGCAGTCCTCGTCGCCGCTGATGCTCGCGGCGTACCTCGACGACGGCCTCGTGCTGCGACTCGAACACGACACGTCGCGCTACCGGCCCGAGACGGTGCGTGCGATGGGGGACCACCTCGCCCGACTGCTCGAGTCGCTGGCGGACTCCGCCGCCGACACGGCGCTCGGTGCGCTCGAGATGCTCGGTGACGAAGAGCGGCGACGGCTCGTCGAGGACCGCAACCCCGCGTCGCCCGTGGTTGCCGGCCCCGGTCGCTACATCGACCGCTTCGAGGCGCAGGTGCGGGAGCACCCCGACGACGTGGCGGTCGAGGACCTCGACGACGCCCGGGCGCTGACCTATCGGGCCCTCGACGAACGTGCCAACCGGCTGGCGCACGTCCTTGTCGAGGCGGGTGCCTCGCAGGACCATCCGGTCGCTGTCTGCCTGCACCGGTCGGTGGACTTCGTCGTGTCGATGCTGGCCGTGCTCAAGGCGGGAGCCGCCTACCTGCCGCTCGACCCGACCTATCCGGCCGCCTCGCTCGCGCACATGCTCGACGACTCCGGTGCCCGTCTGGTGCTCGCCCACTCACGTTCGGTCGACCGGCTCCCGAGCGATGCGCTCTCCACCGGAACCGGCCGACAGGTGCTCGTCGTGGACCGCATCGCCTCGACGTCCGCGACGACAGCGCTCGCGGGCGGGTCGACGACACCGCCCGAGCGTCGCGCAGCGAGCGACGACGACCTGGCGTACGTGATCTACACCTCGGGCACCACCGGGGCGCCGAAGGGCGTGATGATCTCGGACCGTTCGCTGCGCGCGTTCTGCACGGCGGTGGCCGAACGGTACGAGCTCGTTCCCTCGGACCGCGTGCTGCAGTTCTCGAGCCTCAGCTTCGACGTCTCGGTCGAGGAGCTGCTGCCGACCCTCTCGGTCGGCGCGACCGTCGTGCTGCGCTCCGACGAGATGTCGGCGTCGATGCGCTCGCTCGTCGAGGCCACTGCCTCGGCCGGCTTGAGCGTCCTGAACCTGCCGTCGGCCATCTGGCACGAGCTCGTCGAGCACCTCGACACCACCGGCGAGCGCCTCGCTCCGTCGGTCCGCCTGGTCGTGGTCGGGGGCGAGCGGGTCAGCCGCTCGGCGTTCGAGGTGTGGTCCCGGCTGCATCCCTCGCTGCGGTGGCTCAACGGCTACGGACCGACCGAGACGACGGTGACCTGCACGTCGTTCGACCCGGCGGGTCGCTACCACGTCGACTCGGGTGAGGAGCTGCCGATCGGTCGTCCGCTCGGCAACGCCCGGGCCTACGTGCTCGACGAGACCGGCGCGACGTTGGTCCCCGACGGCCAGGCCGGCGAGCTCTGGATCGGTGGCAGCGGCGTGGCGCTCGGCTACCTGGGGCGCCCCGCGCTGACCGCGGAGCGCTTCCGGCCCGACCCGTTCGTCGAGGATCCGTCGGCTCGCATGTACCGCACGGGCGACCGGGCGCGGTGGTCGGCTCACGGAGAGCTCGAGTACCTCGGGCGCGTCGATCGCCAGATCAAGCTGCGCGGCTTCCGGATCGAGCCGGGAGAGGTCGAACGTGTCCTGGAGCGGCACCCGAAGGTGCGACAGGCGTTCGTGGCGTTGCGACCCGACCGCACCGGCGGCGACCGACTGATCGCCTGGATCGTCGCGGACCGCACCGACGAGCCGGCGCCCGCCGACGTGCTGCACTGGGCGGTCGACCGGTTGCCGGCGCACGAGGTGCCCGCGGCGGTCGTCGTCGCCGACGAGCTCGTGCGCACCCCCGCCGGCAAGGTCGACGTCGATGCCCTGCCCGAGCCTCCGGAGCAGGGTGACGGTCCGACCGCTCCCGCAGGGCCTGCTGCGGCGCCGGCCGACGCGCTCGAGGCCGAGCTCTGCGCGGTCTTCGGTGACGTGCTCGGGCGATCCACGCCGGTCGCCGTGGACGCCTCGTTCTTCGATCTGGGCGGTCACTCGCTGCTCGCCGTGCGCCTGATCGGTCGCATCGATGCCGGGCTGGGCAGTCGTGTGACGATGTCGATGCTGCACGGGGCGCCGACCCCTCGCACGCTCGCCAGGCTGATCGCCCGGCAGGACCACGAGCTCGAGCCCGCGCCGACCGACGAGCACGACCAGGTGTACCTGTCGACGATCCAGCCGCACGGCGATCGACCGCCCCTCTACGGGATCCACGTCCTGGGGGCGAACGGCGCGTTCTTCCGCCCGCTCGCCGCTCGGCTCGGCGAGGACCAGCCCGTCTTCGGGCTGTCCGTCACCGAGCCCGACGAGGACACGCCGACCGCCGTCGAGGAGATCGCCGCTCACTACGTCGACGAGATCCAACAGCACCGACCTGACGGGCCGCTGTCGCTGGCCGCGGTGTCGCTCGGCGGGTTCGTCGCGTTCGAGGTCGCCCAGCAGCTCACTGCCAAGGGCCGCGACGTCCGGGTGCTCGCACTGTTCGACTCCGCCGGGCCGGGCGGACGCCGCACCGTCACCTCGGCACAGCGTGTCGCCATCCACCTCCGCCAGCTCCGAGCAGGTGGCACGACCTATGCCGCCGGCGCTGCTCGTCGGTTGCTGGCCCGGCTGCGCGAGTACGGCGACACCGCGAGGGTCCGGCTGCACCGCCGCCACGGGAGCGACACACCCGACGACCTGTGGATGCACCGCTTCGTGCTCGCCAACACCGAGGCCGCCGACCGCTACTTCGCACGCCCGTACTCCGGGCCGATGGTGGTCTTCCACGCCGCCGAAGAGGTCTTCGACACCCCCGAGACGATCCGCGACGCACTCGGCTGGGCGTGTGTCGCCGCCGGGTCGATCGAGCTCGTCGAGGTGCCGGGGCGACACATGTCGATGCTCGAGGAGCCCCACGTCGCCGAGCTCGCCGAGGCGTTGCGCACGGCGATGGATCCTGACCGCGCCGGGAGCGACGCCGACGACTAGCAGCCACCGGGCGCGTGAGCGGACCGGTCGCTCGGGTCAGCCGTCGACGACCAGCTGCCAGTCGGAGCCCGTGGTGGTCGCGGTGAGCCACCGTCCGCCGGTCACCTCGCGCAGCTCGACGTCGGTCAGCCCGTCGGTCGTGCTCGGCTGCACCGTGGCCGCATCGTCACGGTCGGGGTCGGCACGGTCGGGCAGCCACACGACCAGCTCTCCGCCGGCGGTCGCGGCGGTGCCGCTCACTCGCAGCTCACCGGTCGCGGGATCGCTCACCAGCTCGCCGAGACGGCCCGGCGCCGCTCGCGGATAGGCCCGCCCGAGGATCGACAGGAACTCCTCGGTGAACCGGGCGTCGGTGTCGTTCGCCTCGTCCCCGGCACCGGGACAGGCGCGGGTGATCAGGTGGATCTGGTCCGCGGTCGCCGGCTCGCCCGGACCGGCGACCGAGTGCGGGTCGCCGCAGGTCTGGCGCCACTGCCACCAGGTGCCGCCCAGCCCTCGACGGTCCTCCTCGGACGCGTACCGGGTCGCGACCGCCAAGGTGTCGGGGTCGATGTCCCAGAAGCCGTACTCACCGATCCACAGCGCCGCGTCGAGCTCGTCGGCGCCCGTCTCGTAGACGTCGAAGGTCTGCTCCAGGGTCAGGATCGAGTGGATCGACTCGGCGTAGTTGTGGGGCGCGAACACGAGCTGGTCGTCGTCGAGGTGCTCGGGCAGCAGCGCGTTGAACGGCAACGGGTACAGCTGGAGCGGCTCGACGAACATCGGCACCGGGGACGCTCCCGCGTCGGCCTCGACGTCGCGGATCGCCCGGATCGTGGTCTGCAGCCACTGGCTGTAGGCGACCTGGTTCTGCTCGGCAGGGTCCACGCCGTTGGGCTCGTTCAACAGGTCGTAGCCGGCGACGCCGGGGTCACCGGCGAAGCGCGCCGCGACGGCCGCCCACACGGCGGTCAACCGCCCGGCGATGCCGTCGGTGTCGGCGTAGAAGTTCGCGAACGCCCGATGCACCGCCGGCGCCGACTCACGCTGCGAGCCCGGCGCCCGGCACGTCGTCGCGCCGTCGGTGATCGTCGCCCACTCCGGGGCGCCGTCCCAGCCGATCACCGCCTCGGTACCGGGAGGACACGTGGTGCCCTCGGGGGTGGCCGACGACATGCCCCAGGCGTCCTGGTGCATGTCGAGCACGACGTAGATGCCCCGCTCATTCGCCGCGGTGACGGCGGCCTCGATCTCGTCGAGGTACCCGTCGTCGATCTCGCCGCGGTTCGGTTCCAGGCGTGACCACGACATGATCAGCCGCACGACCGAGAAGCCGTTCGCCGCCATCGCGTCCCAGTCCTCGTCGGTGACCGGCACGGTGGGCTCGACCTCCGGGTCGGCCTGGGCGTACTCGCCGAGCGCGTTGACGTTCGCGCCGCGCAGCAGCACCTCTCGACCCCGGTCGTCGACGATCCGCTGCTCCTCGACGTGCAGCGGTCGCAGCTCGAACGCCTCGGCCGCCGTCGTGGTCGTGACGTCGTCCTTCTGCGGGTCACCGCCGCCTGCGTCGTCCGATCCGCCGGTGCACGACGCGATCAGCGCGATGGCCACGAACAGCAGCGGCACGACGACGGATGGATGGATCCTGCGGCTCGGCATCGGGTGAGTCTGGCAGTCCTTGCCCGTGCAGGGGACGATCCGAAGCACCATGTAACGCGTTCGATCGACTCAGCGCTTCAGAGGGTGATGGCAACGGTGGGGGAGGACGACGACGAACAGCGACGGGCCTTCGTCGAGTTCGTGGTTGCTGCGGAGCCTCGGCTGCGTCGAGCGCTCGTTGGTGCCTACGGGCCTGAACGGGGCCGCGACGCTGCGGCCGCCGCACTCGCCTTCGCGTGGACCCACTGGGACCGCGTGCGTTCGATGGAGCATCCGGTCGCCTACCTGTACCGCGTCGGGCAGAGCGAGACGCGGCCTCGGCGCCGGCGGGTCCTGACCGATCCGATCGGCGGCGTGGAACCACTGGTCGAGCCCGGGCTGCGACAGGCACTCGTCGCGCTGAGCACCCGCCAGCGCACCGCAGTGGTGCTGGTCCACGGCTTCGACTGGCCCATCGACGAGGTCGCACAACTGCTGGGCACGTCCGCGAACACGGCGCGCACACATCTGAAGCGCGGGCTCGACAAGCTCCGCGAGGCGTTGGAGGTGACCGATGTCGGATGAGCTCGGCGCACTGCGAACGGTCGTCGACGACTCGTGCGCCGCGGTCTCGGCGGACGAGGCCATCGAGCGCTCGCGTGGGCGTGCGCCGAGCGCAGGCTTCCACCGTCCGGCCCGTTCGCGCCCTCACCTGATGGTCGTCGGCGCGGCTGCGGCGTTCGTCGTGATCGGCGGCCTGATCTGGCAGCAGTCCATAGGGCCCTCGGTCACCCCGGTGGATGTCGTCCCAGCGCAGCAGCGCCCGACGACGGCCCTCGGGCCCAGCCCCACCTTGGCGAACGGTTGCCCGGTCGACATGCCCGAGGAGTTCCTCACTACGAGCAGCCTGCCGTTCGACAAGTCGATCTACCTGATGGGTACGACCTGCGGCCACATGATGATGGTCGCTGCGAACGACGACCGGGCCGGCTGGGTCTCGATCGACGAGATCGCCGAGGCCGAGGCCGACGTCGAGATGATCCCGGTGTACGACGACCGGGGAAACCAGATCGCCTGGTGGGCCAACGGCCAGTTGGGTTGGATCGAACTCGAGACCCCGACGGAGCCGGGCTGGAACGTCCGAGACGCTGCCGGTGGCAACGAGGACGAGATGATCCGTGGCCAGGTCGACTCGGGGAGCCTGACCGGCATGCGACTGACCGCACCCCCGAGGGGGCTCCGGATCGAGCACGCCGTCAGACCCAAGCCGCTCAACCTGAGCGCGGAACGGCTCGTGTTCGTGCCGGACGACGAGAGCGGTAGCCCGTCCGGAGGCCCGGCGCGGCTTGAGCTCACGTTCGTCGTCGATCAGCGCGCCGAGCAGTCCCTCGCCGAGATCGCCGCACGACACGGCACCACGTCGGTTCAGGTCGGCGATCGGTCGGTCGTCATCTATGACGACGGCGAGGAGCGGGTCGGCGTGTGGGCGCGAGCTGGGGTGCTGCTCGTGACCGCCCGCTCGGTCGGCATCGATGACGTCAGGATCATGTCGCTCGCCAACATCGTGACGTTTCTCTGAACGCGAGCCCTGCCGCTCAGACGCGGATGTACTTCTGCTCGCCGACCCCGAAGATGCCGTCGACGGTCAGCGCGACCTCATCGGTGTGGATGCGGCCCTCGAACCAGCCGTAGGGCGCGTAGTACTCGGCGAGCGACCGCTTCGGTCCGACGTGCATCTCGCTGCGCACCGTCGGCGTGAACCGGACGTCGACCGCGCCCGACCCGTCGCGCACGAGCCACGTGCCCATCGGCCCCTTGGGCCGCTCGACGTGCACCGCAGGAAGGCGGAACACCTCGTTGCCGCGCCACACGGCGTTCTCGTTGTAGATGTGCGGATCCCTGATCTGGTTGTCGGTCAGGTTGAAGCCCTCGACGAGGCCGTCGTCGTTGTGTCGCACCCCGGTGACCCAGTCGTACTGCATGGGCGAGGGATAGTCGCCGTGGTGGTCGTCGAGGATCATGAACGAGCGATCCGCCGACAGCTCGACCACGTCGAGGCCGATCCGCATGGTGCCCTCGAAGGGCATCATCGCCTTGTGCGAGTACAGCGCACGACGGTCGCTGAACGGGTGGCAGATCACGAGGTGCCCGGCCCGGTCGGGGGAGCAGTCACCGATGCCGTGCAGCTCGAGCGGAGGCAGGGGGCGGGACCCGCTCGCCCGGCCCGGGTGGCTGGCGTCGACGGTCAGGCGCCCGGACGCCATCTCGTTGCCGACCGAGATCGAGAAGTCGCCGCGTCGGCCGTGCGACCGGGTGCCGTCCAACCCGCGAGCGACCGACAGCGACGTCGAGGGCACCTTGGTCTCCCAGCGATGGATCCGCCCCGATGCCTTGTGCACGCCGAGCACCTGCAGCAGCGCGATCGACTTGGTGTCGTAGACCGCGCCGAGCACGAACCACTCGTCGTTCCCGAGCTGGAACGCCTCCCACTCCTTGAGCCGGAGGTTCCGGGCGCGTCGCCGGAGCCGACCGGCGACGCCGCGCCCGTCGACGACGTCGAGGGGGTTGATCCGCTCGATCGGTCCGTCGTAGGTGCCGAACGCGTAGGCGCCGTCGACCACGAGGGCGTCGGGGGCGGCGTCTCGGGGTGGAGGCAGCAGTGGGCTCGTCACGATCGCTCAGTACAGCCCTTGACACGCCGGACCCGAAACTCCGATGGGTCGAAAAATTGTCATCCATCGTGCTCGGCTGCCGATCCAGAGAGCATGCGAACGCGCCGACACCGCAGGTCCAGGGTTGTCCACGTCGCGGTCGTGGTTGCAGCGGTCCTGGGCGGAGCGGCGACGCTGGCGGTGCCGCTGACCACGCCGGCGGCGGCGAGCATCGATCCGGGCGCACCGCCCGGTGTGCCCGGCGGCGGCGAGCCGTCCGAGCTCACGGTGACCCGTCTCGCCGAGGGTCACTCGGTCGTCGGCTACCTGGGACCTGTGGCCAGCGTGTCGGATCCGGCGGTCGCCTATCCGCCGAGCCACGGCGGGTTCGTGTTCACGCCGATGGACTTCGCGGGGCTCGTCGATGCCGAGCCTCCCGACGGAAGTCCTCCGTCACGCTCGCTCTACTGCACCGACATCCGGACCGACACCTCGATCGGGTACGGCTACGAGCTGGGCAGCTGGGCCACCGCAGGCACCGCCAACGCCGGCTACGTCGCACGCATCCTGAGCGACTACTACCCGTCGACGGCCCTGCCGCTCGACGGAACGCCCGGGATCTCCGACGACGACGACCGAGCCGCAGCGGTCCAGGCGGCCATCTGGTACTTCACCGACAACTTCGTCGTGGCGGACATCGATCCGCTCGAGCCGGCCGTCGCCGCCATCGTCAACGCCGTGCGCGTGCAGCCGCCCCTGCCGTCACCGGCCGCCCCAAGTCTCGCGATCGCTCCGTCGGACACGACCGGCGTCGTGGGCGCGGTGGCGGGACCGTTCACCGTGTCGACCTCGGCCCCGGACGCCACGGTCGTCGCGACCGGCGCACAGATGTACGCAGACCCCTCGGGCACCCTGCCGTTGCCCTCGCCGGCGACGGTGGCCGACGGCGACACGATCTACCTGCGCGGCTCCTCGGTCGGCGACGCCACGCTGACCGCGACGGCGTCGCTCAGCGTGCCCACCGGGTCGGCGTACCTCTACGACGGCAACATCCCCGGTGTCGACACCGCACAGAACCTGATCCTCGCCGACGAGGTCACCCTCGACCGCACGGTCGACGCGACGGCTCGGTTCCAGGCGCCCACCACCACGTCGACTGTTCCATCCACGACCGTCCCACCGACGGTGCCCCCGACCATCGCTCCGCCCCCGACGGTCGCGCCCACCACGGTTGCGCCCACGACGGTTCCGGCGTCCGGTCGAGGTGCTGGTGACGGCGCAGTTGCCGGCGCGTCGATCCGGCCGAGCGCGTTGGCCTCGACGGGTTCGGAGCGATCGCTGTTGGTCGCCCCGGCGCTGCTGTTGATGGTCGCCGGTGTGGTGCTGCTGGGCGTGCGCCGCTCCGGGCCGGCGGCGCTCAGAGGTATTCGCAGAGGTACGCGGTCGGGGTCTCGACCTTGAGGTCGAACCCGCTGTCGCCGGGCACCTCGAACACGGTGCCTGCACCGAAGGTCTGCCAGTCCGAGCCGGGGAGCTGCACGAAGAGCTCGCCGTGCACGACGGTCATGCGCTCCGGTGCCTGGGTGCCGAAGTGGTACTCGCCGACGTCCATGACCCCGACGCTGGCGGTCGCTCCGTCGCGCTCGTAGCCGATGCTCTGGACGTCGCCGTCGAAGTAGGTGTTGTGCTGGAGGGCCATGGCCCAGATGGTGCCAGACCGCCGGCCACCCCGCGGCACCCTGCTCGCCAGGTGAGGGCACCCTGCTCGCCAGGTGTGGGCACCCTGCTCGCCAGGTGAGGCCGACCGGGTCGGCTCGGGGCGAGGACCTGCCCGGCTCGTGACGTCGGTGGGGCCCGAAGTACCGTGGACGCCCGTGGATTCCGTGACCAAGACCAACCCCGGCAACTTCTTCGAGGACTTCCGACTCGGACAGATCATCGAACACGCGACCCCGAGGACGGTGACCGAGGGGGACCGGGCGCTCTACGGCGCGCTCTACCCGACGCGCTTCGCGCTGCCGTCGTCGGCGGAGTTCGCGGCGGCCTCGGGCCTGTCGACCGCTCCGGTCGAGGAGCTGATCGGCTTCCACATCGCGTTCGGCAAGACCGTGCCCGACATCTCGCTCAACGCCGTGGCGAACCTGGGCTACGCCGAGTGTCGGTTCCACCGTCCGGTGCGCCCGGGCGACACGCTGCGGTCGACCTCCGAGGTGATCGGCCTCAAGGAGAACTCCAACGGCAAGACCGGCGTGGTCTACGTGCGCTCCACCGCCCGCGACCAGGACGACCGCGTCGCGATCGACTGGGCCCGTTGGGTGATGGTCCGCAAGCGTGACGTCGACGCCCCGGCCCCCGAGACCGTGGTGCCGGACCTCGCGGACCACGTCGCGGCGAGCGACCTGATCGTGCCCGAGGGCCTCGACTTCACGAACTACGACGACGCCCTCGCCGGTTCGCCGTACCGCTGGGGCGACTACCAGGTCGGAGAGAAGATCGACCACGTCGACGGCGTGACGCTCGACGAGGCCGAGCACATGATGGCGACCCGTCTGTGGCAGAACACGGCGAAGGTGCACTTCAACGTCGAGGCCCGCGACGACGGCCGTCGACTGATCTACGGCGGGCACATCATCTCGATGGCTCGAGCCCTGTCGTTCAACGGTCTGGCGAACGCCCAGCTGATCGCGGCGATCAACTCCGGCGCGCACACCAGCCCGGCCTTCGCCGGCGACACCGTGTACGCCTGGTCCGAGGTGCTCGACACGGCCGAGACGTCCGCGCCCGGCGTCGGTGCGCTCCGCCTGCGCCTCGTGGCGACCAAGGGTCGCGACGAGTCGATGACGCTGCGCGGCGACGACGGCAAGTACGCCCCCGGCGTGCTGCTCGACCTCGACATCTGGACGCTCTGCCCGCGCTGAGCGGGCCGTTCCACGAGCCGTTCGAGAGGAGACGACATGGCTGGCGACACCACACCGGAGCCGAGCAAGGTTCCGTCGACCAAGGTGCCCCCGGCGGAGCCGACCAAGGTGCCCCCGGCGGAGCCGACCAAGGTGCAGGGCCCTGCGTCGTACTTCCCGTCGATCGAGCGCACCTACGGCCGACCGATCGAGGAGTGGCTCGACCTGGTGCGGGCGAGCCCGCTCGAGGGGCACAAGGAGAAGGTCGAGTGGCTGAAGTCCGAGCACGGGCTCGGCCACGGTCACGCCAACGCGATCGTCGCCTACGTCAAGATCGAGGGCTGACCGCCGCAGCGGTCACCTCCGCGCCCGCCGTCACTCCAGCGGTTGGAGCGGCATCGCGTCGGGGCGGCGGCCGAGCGTGACGCCGAGGCTGGCGGCGCTCACGAGCACCAGCGCGGTCAGCTCGCGTGCGCCGAGGTCCTGGCTGAGCAGCACCCAGCCGGCTGCCGCCGCGGCGGCCGGCTCGAGGCTCATCAAGATGCCGAACACCCGGGTGGGGATGCTCCGCAACGCCTCGAGCTCGAGCCCGTAGGGGATGACGCTCGACAGCAGCGCAACCGCTGCTGCGGGCACCAGCAGGATCGGGTCGTCGAGCACCGCGCCGGCCTGTGCCAGGCCGAAGGGTGCGACGAGCACGGCCGCGACCGACAGCGACACGGCCAGCCCGCCTGCCCCCGGCAGGACCTGCCCGAGCCGTGCGCTGCCGAGGATGTAGCCGGCCCAGAACAGGCCGGCGAGCCCGGCGAGCGCGAGCCCCGACAGCGGGATGCCGCTGGTGGTGCTCAGCCCGAGCAGCGCCACTCCGGCCGCCGCGAGCAGCGCCCACACCAGGTCCACGACCCGGCGGGTCTGCACCAGCGAGAGCGCCAACGGGCCCAGGAACTCGACGGTGACGGCGACGCCGAGCGGCACCGTCTGCAACGACAGGTAGAACACGAGGTTCATGCCCGCCATCGTGGCGCCGAGCACCGCCGCGGCGGTCCAGGCCCGGCGGTCCCAGCTGCGCACGTCGGGTCGGACGACCACCGCCAGCACGACCGCCGCGATCGCGACGCGGAGGAAGGTGACGCCCGTGGCGCCGATCTCGTCGAACAGCGTGCGGCCGATCGCGGCGCCGACCTGCACCGAGAGGATCGCGCCGAGCACCATCAGCTGCGGTGGCACCCGAGGTGCCGCAGCGGTGGAGTGGTGTTCGGCGGCGGTGTGGTCGGGTCGATTCATGGGACCGGACGAGCCTATGACCGCCTCGGCGGTGACCCCGTGTCGGGTCGTCGCCGAGTCGCCGCCGGTGGCCCGGTCAGGCGCCGGTCTGCTCGCGTCGCAGCTCCAGGAACGCCCGCTCGGCGGGGTTGTCGGTCGCCTCGATCGCCAGGTCGTACGCGGCGAGCGCCTCGTCGGTCCGGCCGGTGCGGCGCAGCAGGTCGGCACGGGCCGCGAGATACGGCTGGTAGCCAAGCGGGGCGTCGTCGCCCAGGTCGTCCAGCGCAGCGAGCCCCACCTCGGCACCTCTCCACTCGCCGAGGGCGACGGCACGGTTGATCGCCACGACCGGGTTCGGACGCAGGGCGTAGAGCTGGTCGTACAGCGCGACGATCTGGGACCAGTCGGTCGCCGCGGCGGTCGGCGCGTCCGCGTGGACCGCCGCGATCGCGGCCTGGATCTGGAACGGTCCCGGCCGGTTGCGCCGCAGGCAGGCGCGCACCAGGTCGTGCCCCTCGGCGATCAGCTGCGCGTCCCAGCGGGACCGGTCCTGGTCCGCGAGCCCGACCATCGAACCGTCGTCGTCGAGGCGGCCGCCGCGGCGCGACTCGGTCAGCACCAGCAGCGCCAGCAGTCCGACCGCCTCGGGCTCGTCGGGCATCAGATCGACGAGCACCCGGGCCAGGCGGAGCGCCTCGAGGCACAGGTCGGCCCGGGTCAGCTCGTCGCCCGACGTGGCGGTGTGACCCTCGGTGTAGATCAGCGAGATCGCGGCGAGCACCGCCGGAACCCGGTCGGGAAGCTCCGCCGCTCGGGGGATCCGGTAGCCCGCGTGGTTGTCGCGCAGCTTGCGCTTCGCCCGGACGATCCGCTGGGCCATCGTCGACTCGGGGACCAGGAACGCACGAGCGATCTCGGGTGTCTCGAGCCCTCCGAGCAGCCGCAGCGTGAGCGCGACCCGCGCGTCCGCGTGGAGCGCCGGGTGGCAGCACAGGAACATGAGGCGCAGCTGGTCGTCCGCGACGACGTCGACGAGCTCGTCGAGGTCGGGGAGGGGGAGTTCGTCGTCCATCTCGTCACCGTCGCCGTGCAGTCGGTGTGCCGCCAGGTGCTTGTCGTCGCGGCGGGCCTCGCGTCGGAGGCGGTCGATCGCACGGTTGCGGGCGGTCGTGGTGATCCACCCTCCGGGGTTCGGGGGCACACCGTCGACCGCCCAGCGCTCCGCCGCGATCGCGAAGGCCTCGGCCACCGCCTCCTCGGCGAGGTCGACGTCGCCGAGCACACGGATGAGCGTGGCCGTGCAACGGCCGACCTCACGGCGGTAGACCGCCGCGAGGTCGGCACGTGCATCGATCCGGCTCGTCACGCGTCGGGGGCGTCGTCCTCGCCCTGGAAGGGGCGGACCTCGACGGGACCTTCGCAGGCGGCCGAGCCCTTGCGTGCCCAGTCGAGCGCCGTGTCGAAGTCGGGCACGTCGATGATCCAGAAGCCGCCCATGATCTCCTTCGACTCCGCGTAGGGGCCGTCGGTCATCGACACGTCGCCGTCGTTCACCGTGACGACCGTCGCCGAGGAGGCCGGCATGAGGCCGTTGGCGAACACCCAGCTGCCGCTCGCCGTGAGATCCTCGTTGAAGGCCCCGACCTGCTGGGCCAGTCGCTGCATGTCCTCGCCGCTGAAGTCGACTTCGTAGTCCTCGTCGTGCCAGACCGAGAGCAGGTACTGCGCCATGATGTGTCCTCCTGGGAGCGGGTGTGATGTGCGTCGGGAGCGTCCCGACACCATGACCACGAACGGGTCGCGCCGGATCGACACACGTTTCCAGAATTTCTCCGGAAGGTTCTGCCGTTCAGCGCTGCTTGCCGTCGAGGAACAGCTGCACCGCCTTGGCGATGCGACGTTCGCGGGTGGCATCGGTCTTCGCGTCGGTCACCTGGGCGACGTGGTAGCGCTGCAGGCTGTTGGACAACCCGTCGAAGAAGGACTTCGCCGCAGGTGCCGCAGCGAGCGCGGCGGCCAGGTCGGCGGGGACCTCGACGTCGCGGGGTGAGGTGTCGACCGTGAGCACGACCGACACGGCGTCGCCGCCGGCGAGCCCGGTGGCGTCGCGGATCGCCTTGCTCACCGGGATCAGGTGCCGACCGCCCATGACCCCGACCGTGGTGCGGAACTCGTGGCCGTTGAGCTCGACACGCACCGGTGGACGCCGACCGGCGCCGAGCGCCTCGATCACCTCGCCGGGGACCTCGACACCGGTGTTGTTGCCCTGTGCGAACAGCGTCGTGTCGAAGGACGCGGTCGCGCCGTCGGTCCCGCTCACCACGTGAGGCCCGTGTCGAACATCTGGCCGATCCGGATCGCGTTGCCGAACGGATCCCTGATGCCGAAGTCGACGCCGTAGGGACGTTCGGTCGGCTCGTCGGTGATCTCGACGCCGCGGTCGCGCAGCGTCTCGAAGGCCTTCTGCGCGTCGTCGGTCGTCAGGAAGATCGAGCCCGCCATCGCGCCCTTGGCGACCAGCGCTCGCACGGTCGCGGCGGTCTCGTCGTCCATGACCGGTGGGCCGGGACGCTCGAGCAGGATCTCGCGGCCCGGATCGCCTGGCACCGCGACGGTCAACCAGCGCATGAAGCCCAGGTCGATGTCGGCGGAGCACTCCAGGCCCAGGGTCTCGACGTAGAAGTCCTTGGCCTGGTCCTGGTCGAGCACGAACAGCTGTGAACGGGAGATGGAGTTGAACATGTCGGTCACGGTACGGGTGGCTCGACGTCGGCTGCTTCTCCGAAACTGCTCGGTCTGGTCCAGGCGCGCACGAAGCAGCCGGGCACCTGGCCGGGGATCGCGCCCCGGGCCTTGAACGTCGAGGGGGACTCGCCGACGATGTCGCGGAACGTGCGCGAGAACGTGCCCAGGCTCGAGAAGCCGCACTGCATGCACACCTCGGTCACGCTGCGATCGGTCGTGCGCAGCAGGTACATGGCCCGCTCGATGCGACGGCGCTGCAGGTAGCGGTGCGGTGTCTCGCCGAAGGTCGCCTTGAAGCTCCGGATGAAGTTGGCCTCGGAGATGCAGGCGATCGCGGCGAGCGAGGGCACGTCGAGCGGCAGGGCGAAGTCGCGGTCCATGGCGTCGCGGGCACGGAGCAGACGTCGGTTGTTCGCCTCGGTGTCCGCCACGGCCCCGAGCCTACGGAGCGGATCGGGCCTCGGGAACGGATCGTCGTGGTGCGCGCCCTCAGCCGAGGTCGAAGCGCGTCGCCCGAGCCGGGAACTCCGAGAGCGACCACGCGTAGACCCGGCGCGGACGCAGGCACCAGAACGGACGGAACGGCGGGGCGTCGTCGCCGGTGTAGTACTGCGGGTACTTCGCCCGGTTGGCCGGCCCGAGTGCGATCGACACCGGGAGCGTCGCGTCGGTCACGAGCTCGGCGGCGCCCTCGAGCAGGACGGCGTGCTCCGCGTCCGGAAGGCTCATCGAGATGTCGGGGCGCTGCTGCAGGTACCGCACCCATCGCGTCTCGGGTGAACCGCCGAAGCAGAGTGCGTCGTCGACGAAGACGCCGTCGACCGGGCGGAGGTGTGGGCGGCCGTCGTCGTCGGTCGTGGCCAGGAAGTAGTTCGGCGCTGCGCTGATGCGCGCCGCCACCTCGGTCCAGTCCTGCAGGTGTCGCTCTGCCTCGGACGTGTCCTCGGGAGGGGTGTCGGCAGGGCTGTCGGCAGGGCTGTCGGGAGCGCCGTACTCGGCGGGGCCGTATTCAGCAGGGCCGTATTCAGCAGGGAAGCGGGCCGGGCGTCGTCGGGTGGTCATCGTGCCTCCACGGGGTCGGACTGCAGGGCGTCGCGGATGCGGTGCACCGTCCGCCAGGTGCGCATCGTGATCTGTGGTCCGCAGACCCGTTCGAGCTCGCGCATCACCGCGGGGGTGCCGTTCCCGGTGGTGTCGATCACGCTGAACACCGCCTGGTTGCGGATGGCCACGACCCGGGCGCCCGGCTCGTCGTCGATCTGGATCGAGCTCGCGGCCCTGGGCCGCTTGAGGAACGTCACGTTGCAGCGCTGGGTCGGACCGTCGTCGTAGCCGTCGAACACGTCGAGCCGGGCGAGCAGGCTGATCTGCCGTCGGCTGCGCACGATCGTCGTGCACGGCGCGCCGAGGTGCTCCTCGAGCGCGGTCTCGATGCGACCCTCGAGCACGTCCCGGTCGGTCTCGGGGCTCTCGAAGAGCACGTTGCCGCTCGAGATCACCGTGCGCACGTGCTCCAGGCCCGAACGTTCGAACACGCCACGGAGGGCGTCGTTGCGCATCTTGGGGTTCGAGGGTGCGATGCCCCTGAGCAGCGCGACGTACGCCGTCATGGGACTCACGTTAACGAGACGGGCACAACTGCTGCTGGTCAAGCGTCGTGCCGTGTCGTACCGTCCTCCCACGATCCGGCGGACTGGGCCGCCCGGACGAGGGAGGTACACACATGGGGACCAGAAGGTTGATGGCCGCGTCCGCGGTCGCGGTGCTGGGGATGATGACGGCGGGAGCGTGCGCCCCGGATCCGGGGCCGGCACCTGCTCGTGACGCCTGGGACCAGCACCTGGGCTGTTACAGCCTCAACGGCACCGACGTCCGCTACACCGGTCCGAAGGACACGCTGGGCAACGCCCGGTACCTGGAGTCGACCGACGGCAGCTGCAGCGGCGCACCGTGGGAGGGGCCGGCGGGTTCGAACTCGCTGGTCGAGGCGCTGGACTTCGTCGAGGCCTACGAGAAGTGCAACGCGCTCGACACCACGATCGAGTACTTCCCGTACGAGGCGGAGTTCTTCCCGGGCGAGAACGCCTGGTCCTGCGTCGCCTGACGCACCTCGGGCTCGT
>JAEWED010000201.1 GCA_023389745.1 Actinomycetes bacterium | reverse complement strand
GCTCGGAGGTGTCGCACGTCCGCTCGACCGCTGCGTCGTGCTCGCCGACCTGGGCGCCGCCCCCGACGCGTTGGCCCGACGGGCGCAGGACGCCGTCGCCGCAGGCGCGACCCTGGTCAAGCTGAAGATCGCGCCGGGTGCCGACGTCGGAGCGCTGCGAGCGGTGGTCGACGCCGTGGGCGCCGAGCGGGTCGCTGCCGACGCCAACGGCTCCTACGACGACGCCGAGCAGCTGGCCGCCGTCGATGCGCTCGGACTGGTCTACCTGGAGCAGCCCGTCGCCGCCGGTGCGACCTGGGACGAGCTCGGGGCGGTCGCGCGGGCACTGCGGACCCCCGTCGCACTCGACGAGTCGCTGACGTCGCCCGACGCCGTGCGAGACGCCCTGCGCGCCGGCGCCGCCGGCGTGGTGTCGGTGAAGCCGGCTCGGCTGGGCGGGGTCCGCGCGGCCGCCGTCGCGGTCGAGCTCGCCCGGGGAGCCGGCGTCCCGGCGTTCGTCGGAGGGATGCTGGAGCTCGGCGTCGGGCGAGCGGCGAGCGCCGCGGTCGCGTCGCTGCCGGGCTGCTCGCTGCCGACCGACCTCGGGCCGAGCGATCGCTACGTCGACCGGGACGTCACCGAACCCGTCGTCGTCGACGGCCACGGCCGGCTGGTGCTGCCCGAGGGGCCTGGCTGCGGGCGGGTCCCGCTGCCCGACGTGCTCGACCGCTGCACCGTCGACACGACGACGATCGTGGCCTGAGCGCTCGTCGTCGCCGTCGCGCCGCTCAGGCGCCGTTGCGCCAGGACGCGATGTGCTCCGGGTCGGGGGTGATGTCGATCGGTCCGCCCTCGGGAGGCCCGGCGATCAGCTCCTCGAGGAACTCGACGAGGCGATAGGGGATGGTGCGCGGTCGTTCGCGGACGAGCTCGTCGAGGGCCCACCAGCGCTGCTCGCCGAACGCGAGCGCTTCGAGCGCCTCGAGGCCGCCGGGCGGGGCGGTCGTCCCGTCGCAGCGGGCGACGTGCACCCACTCGTCCTGGTCGAAGCGCCAGCCGCCGAAGGTGAACTCGACCGTCTGGGTCCACACGCAGGGGCCGATGTCGGCCTCGCTGATGCCGGCCTCTTCCCACAGCTCGCGTCGGACGGTCTGCTCGGTCGTCTCACCGGGGTCCATGCCGCCGCCGGGGATCTCCCACCATCCGGGGCCATCACGCCGCGCGGGATCGTGCGCGTTGATGAGCAGGATCCGGTCCTGGGGGTCGAGCACCACCACCCGCGCTGCTCGTCGCCTCAGCTGGTTGCTCACCTGCGGCCCCTTTCGTGGACGTGGGCATCCTATGTGGCCGGTGATGACAGTATTCGTGCCATGTCGACCCCCTGGGCCCTCGAGCGCCGTGCCGGCTGGGCCCTCGAGCGCCGTGCCGGCACGGCCCAGGAGCTGCACGACCTGGATCTGGACGGCGATGTCGGTCGACTCCTCCGGTGGAACCAGGTGGAGGACGCCGCCCTGGTGGTCGGCAGCGCACAACCGGCGGCGTCGATCGACCCGAGCGGCGTCGAGGCGGCCGGTCTGAGCCTGGCGCGGCGGCGCTCCGGGGGCGGCGCCGTGCTGCTGGTGCCCGGGGCACAGGTGTGGGTCGACGTGTTCCTGCCCGCCGGCGACGAGTGGTGGTGCGACGACGTCGATCGATCGGCCTGGTGGCTGGGTGAGGTCTGGGTCGCGACGCTCGAATCGCTGCAGCCCGAGCTGACCGGTCGCCTCCGGGTGCACCGGTCGCCGTCGAGCGACCCCACGTCGGGGCGGGTCGCGTGCTTCGCGTCGGTCGGGCCGGGCGAGGTGGTGCTCGACGATCGCAAGCTGGTGGGCATCTCACAGCGCCGGACCCGCCGCTGGGCCCGGTTCCAGTGCGTGGTGCACCTGCGCTGGGACGCCGATCCGATCCTGTCGTCGCTGTCGTCGACGGCGACGACCCCCGACCTCGCCCGCGGGCTCTCCCGCATCGCAGCGCTCGACGACGGCACCGACGAGTGGAGCGTCGTGGAGGCGTTGCACTCACACCTGCCGGCCTGACGACCGCCCGAACCGGGGTCACGGCCCGGAATCGACCCTGAACGCGGCCCCGCTGGGGTCGCGTTCGCGCGTTGGGCGCGATGGGGGACACCTCACGTGGTGAGAAGTGCGGAGCGTTCGTTGTCTGGTGGGGGAAAGTGGGATACCGTGGCGCGAAGTGGAGTGATCGGGAAGATCATGGCGGTGCAGGGGGACACTCTGACGCCCACCGCCCTGACCGATCACCTGCGACCCGGTGGCAGCAGACGAAGCGGTGGCAGTGGAGTTCTTCGATCAGTTCGAACACACGATCGATGACAAGGGCCGATTGGTCCTCCCTTCCGCGTACCGGGACGCCTTCGCCACGGGTGGCTTCGTCACCTACCTCGGCAAGTCGGCAGGCCTCTTCACGAGCGACGGCTGGGAGAAGTACCAGCGCCGCCTGGAGCTCAGCGGCACGTTCTCCCGTGAGGAGCTGCAGATCCTGCGCTCCTACGCCAGCCCCTTCCGTCCGGACTCCCAGCACCGGATCCCCATCGGGGCCAAGCTGCGCGGACTGGTCGACATCGACCGGGCCGTCACCATCGTCGGCTCCGGCTCACACGCGGCGATCTACGCACGCCACGTGTGGGAGGAGATGGAGGCTCGTGTGCTCGGGCCCGACGCCGCGGGTGTCACCCTGGCCGACAAGTTCTCGTCCCTGGACTTCCTGTGATGTCGGGTCCCGGACCGCGACGACCCGAGGAGCGGGAGCGCCGTGAGCGATGACGCGCCCCAGCCCTCCGAGCCCCAGCCCTTCGTGCGCCAGCCCTTCGTGCACCAGCCCGTGCTGCTCGACCTCATCGTCGAGCTGTTCCGCGACGTGCCCCCGGGGTTGTACGTCGACGCCACCCTCGGCGGCGGCGGCCACGCCCGCGCCGTGCTCGAGGCCAACCCGGGGCTCCGGCTGCTCGGGCTGGACCGCGACGACGTCGCCATCGAGGCGGCGTCGCGCAACCTCGCCCACCTGGGCGACCGCGTGGAGATCGTGCGAACCGGCTTCGACCAGATCGAACGCCTCGTCAGGGAACGAACCGAACAAGGAGCGAGTGCCGTGTTGATGGATCTGGGTGTCTCCTCACCGCAGCTGGACGTCGCCGAACGCGGCTTCTCCTACCGCGCCGCCGCTCCGCTCGACATGCGGATGGACCGACGTCAGTCGACCAGCGCCGTCGACGTCGTGAACGAGTACTCGTACCCCGAGCTCGTCCGGGTCATCCGCCGCTACGGCGAGGAGCGCTACGCCACCCGGATCGCCCGGTCGATCATCGAGGCCCGCCCGGTCCGCGACACCGAGCACCTGGCCGAGGTCGTGCGCGACGCCATCCCCGCACCGGCCCGCCGGACCGGCGGCCACCCTGCGAAGCGCACGTTCCAGGCGCTGCGGATCGAGGTCAACCGGGAGCTCGAGCAGCTCGCCGATGCGCTCGACGGCGCACTCAGCGTGCTCGCACCCGGCGGCCGCCTGGCGGTCATGTCGTACCACTCGCTCGAGGACCGGATGGTGAAGTCCGCCATGCGCGAGGCCGAGACCGGCGGCTGCGTCTGCCCGCCCGGACTGCCGTGCGCGTGCGGCGCCGAACCGACCGTCCGTCTGCTCAAGCGGGGGGCGTGGACCGCTCCCGCCGACGAGGTGGAGCGCAACCGCCGCGCCGAGAGCGTGCGCGTCCGTGCCGTCGAACGACTGGCCGAGCAGGCGTCGTGACCGCCGTCCGCACCCGACCGACGCGAGGAGGCGCCGCAGCCCCTGCCGCGCCGCCGCGCGCACGGAAGGGGAGCGGACCCCAGCGCGCCCGGACCACTCCGGCTCGCGCGACCACCTCTCGCTCGAGCTCACCCCGCGCGACCACATCCCGCGCAGGGACCCGCCCGACCGCATCCCGCGCAGGGACCCGCCCGACGACCGAGCGGCGCACGCCGACCAGTTCGCGCACCGGGGTCGCTCGCTCCGGTGCGAACCGATCTCGAGCCGTGGTCCGGCCCTCCCCCCAGGAGGGGACCGGACCGCGGCTTCGAGTGCTGTCCCGGCGCCGTCTGTCGCTGCGCGCCACGATGCTGCTCGGCGCGGTCCTGTTCTTCGGCGTGCTCGCCGGATCGGTCGCCATCCAGGCCCAGCGCATCGAGGGCCAGCACGAGATCGACCGCCTCGAGTCCGAGACCGTCGCCGCGATCGAGCGCAACCGATCGCTGCGCTCGCAGGTCGCCGTCGCCGAATCACCGGCCCGCATCATGGACGAGGCCCGCGCGCTCGAGATGGTCGAGCCCGGGACCCCGGTCCCGTTGGTGACCGCCGGCTCGCAGGCACCGACCGACTCCGGCGTCGATGCGGACGACGCGACGGTGATGCCGACGAACGACACGCCGACGGACGACATGGCCGCGAGTGACGACCGGTCGGAGGCGACGCGTTGACGGATCGGCGTTCACCGGGCCGCGGCGGTTCACGCCGTGGGACCACCCCATCGTCGTCACGCAGGTCGCCCTCGACGCCGGCCTCGACGTCGCGTCGGCCCGCTCCGGCGCGGGGATCGTCGCGCCCGACGTCGCGCGCCAACGCCGGCCGCTCGACGGCCCGACCCACCGCTGCCCGCCCGACCGCCAGACCCACGACGGCCAGGTCGACTGCCAGACCCACGACGGCCAGGTCGGCGGCGCGGCGGCCGGCGCCACGCCAGGTCCACACCCGGTCCGCGACCGCGGACGGCGATCCCAGGGCCATGCGACAGCGGCTCATGGTGGTGGGCGCGGTCGTGTCGATCCTGGCCATCGCCCCGATGTGGAAGCTGATCGGGGTGCAGGTCCGCAACGGTTCGGAGCTGGTCGCCCGCGGCGAGGACCAGCGCTTCCGCGAGGTCGAGCTGGCGGCGTCGCGCGGGTCGATCGTCGACCGCAACGGGGTCGAGCTCGCGATCTCGGTCGCACGCAAGCGCGTCGCGGTGTCGATGGTCGAACTGCATGCAGAGGGTGTCGACACCCCGGCCGACCTGCAGCAGTTCGCCAGCCAGCTCGCCGGACTGCTCGGACTGGACGCGGCCTCGGTGAGCGAGCGTCTGCTCGGCGCCAAGGCGACCGACCCCTGGGTGCGCGTCGTCGAGGCCGTCGACGAGGCGACCGCCCGCCGCGCGGTCCGCGAGATCGAGGCATCGGGCATCCTCGACGCGGTGATCCTCGAGGACTCGACCGAACGTGTGCACCCCGCCGGTGACTCGGCGTTGCGCCTGATCGGCACGCTCGGACCCGACGGTCCGGGCGACCTCGCCGGCATCGAGAAGGCCTTCGACGACCGACTGACCGGCCGCAACGGCAAGAAGGTGGTCGAGCTCGGCACCGAGGGCGAGACGATCGCCGGTGCCGAACGCATCCTCGAGGAGCCGGTCGCCGGTTCCGACATCGAGCTCACCCTCGACCGGACCCTGCAGCACGAGGTCGAGTCGATCCTCGCCACCCGCACCGCCGAAGCGGGCGCGGTCCGGGGCATCGCCATCGTCGGACGTCCGAGCACCGGCGAGATCCTCGCCGCGGGATCGGTCCAGCGCGACCCCGAGACCGGCGACATGGTCCTCTCCGACGCACCGATCGCGTTCTCGAACTCCTACCAGGCGGGTTCGGTGTTCAAGCTCGTCACCGTCGCAGCTGCCGTCGAGGCCGGACAGGTCGACGCCGGGACCACCTTCCAGGTGCCCTCGGCCATCCAGGTCGAGGACCGGCGCTTCTCCGACCACGACGAGGCGGTCGGTACCCGCACGATGACGGTGACCGACATCGTCGCCGACAGCTCGAACGTCGGCACCATCAAGATCGCCCAGGGGCTCGGCCGCGACGCGCTGCACGACGCGCTCGTCGACTTCGGCTTCGGACGTCCGACCGGCATCGGACACCCGGCCGAGAGCGCCGGCATCCTGCCGCCGGCCGACCTGTGGACCGCGCCCGACCTGGCGGCATCGGGCATCGGCACCCACCAGTCCGCGACCGCCCTGCAGCTCTGGGCCGCGTACAACGTCATCGCGAACGGCGGAACCTACGTCGCGCCACGGCTGGTCGACTCGATGATCGACGCACAGGGCGGCCGCACCCGTCTGCCCGCCGCGGCGCCCCGTCGTGTCATCTCCGAGGCGGCGGCGGAGCAGGTCTCGGCCATGCTGCAGCAGGTGGTCAAGGTCGGCACCGGCGAGCAGTGGAACCTGCCGGGCTACTCGGTGGCCGCCAAGACGGGCACGTCGCGCCTGGTCAGCGAGACGAAGGTCGACGACGAGGACGCCTACGCCTGGACCGACGGTCGCTTCCACCACGTCGCGGCCTTCACCGGCTACCTGCCCGCCGAGCGCCCGCAGGTCTCGATCACGGTGATCCTCGAGGACATCACCTCGGGCCTGACCGGGTCGACGGCCGCCGGTCCCGTGTTCTCCGACCTCGCCCGGCTGTCGATCCGCGAGCTCGGCATCGCCCCCTCGCACCCCGCCGAGACCGACGCCGCCCACCTCGCCGGCAGCAGCGGCCGTGTCCGGTCGACCCCGGCCAGCGCACCTGCGTCGAGCAGCGGCAAGGAGCAGGTCACCACGACGAGCAAGGACGACACCGACACCGACACCGACGACGGCGACACCGACGACGGCGACGGCGACGGCACGACCGGCTCGTCCACCTCCCGACGCGGTGGGACCCGATGAAGGCTGCGACGCTGAGCGAGGCGATCGGCGCGACCTGCCACGGCGACGGCCGGGTCGAGATCGTCGACGTGACCAACGACTCGCGCCTGGTGTCGCACGGCGCGCTGTTCTGCTGCGTGCCCGGCGAGCAGCACGACGGGCACGACTTCGCCGCTCGGGCGGTCGAGGCCGGCGCGGTCGCGTTGCTCTGCGAGCGTCGCCTGGACGTCGGCGTGACCCAGCTCGTCGTGTCCGACGTGCGCGCCGCCATGGCACCTGCGGCCGCCGCGGTCTTCGACGACCCCTCCGCCCACCTCGCCGTGGTCGGCGTGACCGGCACCAACGGCAAGACCACGGTCGTGTCGATGATCACCTCGGTCCTGACCCACGCCGGTCGGTCCGCCCGGGGAATCGGCACCCTCACCGGGGCGCGCACCACACCCGAGGCGCCCGACCTGCAGCGCACCCTCTCGCAGTACCGCAGCGAGGGAGTCGAGGCGGTCGCGATGGAGGTGTCGTCACACGCGCTGGAGCTGCACCGGGTCGACGCGCTGCACGTCGAGGTCGGTGTGTTCACCAACCTGGGCATCGACCACCTCGACTTCCACGGGACCCAGGAGGCGTACTTCGCCGCCAAGGCCAAGCTCTTCGAGCCGGGCCGGTGCCGCGTGGGCATCGTCAACGTCGACGACGTGCACGGTCGACTGCTCGTCGACGCCGGTGGTGAAGAACTGCGTGCGGTGTCGGCGCGCGACGTGCACGACGTCGTGACGACCCGACGGGGGAGTGCCTTCACCTGGCGCGACCGTCGCATCGAGCTGCCCCTTCCCGGGGACCACAACGTGATGAACGCACTGCTCGCCGCCGAGGCCTGCCACGCCCTCGGCGTGCCCGACGACGTGGTCGCTGCCGGCCTCTCGGCGTTGCCGCCGGTCCCCGGCCGCTTCGAGTCCTTCGGCGGTGACGGCGACCCCGTCGTGATCGTCGACTTCGCGCACACCCCCGAGGCGCTCGAACACGCCCTGGCGACCGCCCGCGACCTGCTGGATCCACACGGGCGTCTCACGGTCGTGTTCGGATGTGGCGGTGATCGAGACCGCGGGAAGCGACCGATGATGGGCGAGGTGGCCTGCCGGCTCGCCGACGTGGCGGTCGTGACCACGGACAACCCGCGCTCCGAGGATCCCGACGAGATCATCTCGCAGATCGTCGCCGGCTGTGCGACGCCGCCGAGCGTCGTCGCCGACCGTCGCACCGCCATCACCGACGCCGTCGGTTCGGCCGGGTCGGACGACATCGTGCTCGTCGCCGGCAAGGGGCACGAGCAGGGTCAGATCTTCGCCGACCGCGTGGTGCCCTTCGACGACCGCGACGTCGTCCGGTCCGCGCTCGCCGCCCGACACGACGAGGCCGCCTCGTGATCACCCTCCTGCTCGCCGTCGGCATCTCGACGGTCGTCTCGCTCGTCGGCACCAAGTTGCTGATCCTCTGGCTGACGCGCCGTGCCATCGGCCAGCCGATCCACGAGGACGTGCCCGAAGGGCACCTGGTGAAGGCCGGCACCCCGACGATGGGCGGCATCGCCATCGTGGTCGGCGGCATGTCGGGCTACGTCGGATCGAACCTCTACTACGGCGTCTTCACGTGGACGGGCATCGCGGTGATGCTCGCGATCGGCGGCGCGGGCCTGGTCGGCTTCCTCGACGACTGGATCAAGATCGCCAACGAGCGGAACCTCGGCCTGGGCAAGGGCGCCAAGCTCGGCGGACTGCTGGCGGTCGCGATCGGCTTCACGCTGCTGATGCTGTGGCGCACCAACGTGCACACGACCATCAGCTTCACGCAGTGGTACGACCTGGGCTGGGAGCTCGGCAAGGTCGGCTGGGCCATCTGGGCGGTGCTGCTCATCCTCGGATCGTCCAACGCGGTGAACCTGACCGACGGTCTCGACGGGCTCGCCGCGGGCTCCGCGGGACTCGTCTTCGCCGGCTACCTCGTCATCGGCTACTGGATCTTCCGCTACTCGGGCTTCTACGGCATCAACGTCGGCCTCGACCTGGCGATCGTGGCCGCCGCGATGATGGGCGCCTGCGCCGGCTTCCTCTGGTACAACGCCGCGCCGGCCCAGATCTTCATGGGTGACACGGGCTCGCTCGCCATCGGCACCGGCCTGGCGACGCTCGCGCTCAGCTCCTCGACCGCGCTGCTGCTGCCGATCCTGGGACTGCTGTTCGTCATCGAGACGACGTCGGTCATCCTGCAGGTGGCCAGCTTCCGGCTGTTCGGCCGACGCATCTTCAAGATGGCGCCGATCCACCACCACTTCG
>JAEWED010000172.1 GCA_023389745.1 Actinomycetes bacterium | reverse complement strand
AACGGCCCCGATGCCGGGACGATCAGCGTGACGTCGGTGACCGGCATCTTCCCGTTCGCCCGAGCGACCAGGCCCTTGCCGATCAACTCCACCAACCCATCCGCCAGCAACAACGAACGCTGCGGGTACTCGGCGAAGGTCCCATCGTGCTCACACCCCGACCCTGTGCTCTCAGCGCCCTCAGCGTTGTCGACCGAGCCTTCGGTGTCGGGTTGTGGCCGGCGGGTTTGCTGGCGCCACTGACGCTCGCCTTCCTTCAACAGCGACGCGCGGACCTTGGCTGCTGCGGCGCCGTAGAGCTCGATGTCGAGATGAAGGGCGCCGTCCAGGCCGTCGGTCATCCGCAACCGGTTCTGCGGCTCACCCAACGGACCCGGCCCTGGGCCGTCCTGATCCGCCACCGAGATCAACCAGCGAACGTCATTCGCCCACTGCTCGAACCGCGTCGTCACCGCCAGCTCGATGAACCGAGCTGCAACTCGACCATGATCGCCTCGACCCGAGGCACACGCAGCCGGGCCAGTAGCGCCGCGTGTTCGAAGCTGATCAGGCCTAGCTCGAGCGCTTCGCTGATCTCGGGCAGGAGCCGCAGCTTCCTCGCTGTCGCGACCTGTCTGGCAGCGGCCGCAGCCGCGACGTGGTGCGTGTGGCCGAGCCACTGCTTCAGGCGCAGTCCGGCCTTGCGTTCGGCGACCGCACGATGGTGGGTCTCGGCCAGGGCGGCCATGCGGCGTGCATCGAGACGGCGTTGTTCGGCCTCGATGACGTCGAGCTCACCGAGCAACTCCGCGTCCGAAGCGGCCGACGGATCGAGCGGCGGCGCGCCCGACGGCGGTGACCCGGGCGGACCGGGTGGTGGATGATCGAGCAGCGACACGAGCGTGCCTCCCCCAGGAGAAGAACCAACCAGCAGGTGCCACAGAGAACCGGCGGCACGACGACCGGTCGCTCCACACCACCGACACAGCAGCCGGCGAACTGGGGAAGTGAACGACCTGGAACCCACCCTACGAAGCGGGTGTGACAGCGAAGCGCGCTCGGTACGTGTCGATGCTGGCGAAGAGCCTGCTGCTCAGCCGCCTTCGACCACGCGGATCTGGTCGCGGTCCGCAGCGCCCGGCACGCCGAGCTCGACCCCGGCGGGCAACTCGACGCGGAGCTCGTCCGCGCCGTCGATCGCCACCGTCCCCTCGATCAGGGTCGCGTCGAGCACGTGTCCCCCGTGGCGCCGGTCCTCGGAGATGAAGTGCAGGTGGTCCCCGGGCACCTCGACCCCGGCGGTGCCATCGGGGAAGCGGAACCCGACGAGCGTCCCTGATGTCGGACCGAGCGTCCACTCGCTCTGGTGCGCCGTGACCTCGGCCAGGGGCGGGTACGGCGGTCGCTGGGCGTGCACGCTGCGCAGGCGCAGACCGTCGAAGTGACCGTCGACCCGCAGGGCCAGCACCTCGGCCGGTCGACCGTCGAGTGCGGGACGGTGCACGTCGATCAACTCGTGCAGCCAGCGCAACCGCAATGGCGCGGCGACCCGGACCGTGACGAGCGGCGCGAATCGGCACACCACGGCGAACGGAGTGCGCTCGTCGCCACGGACCGGGCGGACCGCACCGTCGCCGTCGACCAGGAACGCCTGTCCGTCGACCACGACGAGCTCACCACCGAGTGCTTGTACCGTGCCGACACCCAGGTCACCGTGGTCGAGCAGCTCGCCGACGGTGGCGTCGCCGTCGTAACCACCTGCCATCAGTGCGTCGAGCGTGCCGGCCTGGAACGCCACGTGCTCGACGGCGGGGTCGTGCACGAAGCCCGAGCGGTCGAGCGTTCGCAGGTGCAACGCGCCCAGCAGGCGCTCGTCGATGATGTCGGTGCTCACCGGTTCAGGCTACGGACGCCCGCGGCGCTTCCGACCCGACCTCGACATCCGCTCCCGGTCGACCGCCCCGAGACCGCCGCCGATCAGCCCGGACCTCATAGTCTCCGCCCGTGCTCGCCTGCTCGTACTGCGTCTCGGTCGGTTCGCCGGAGTGGTGGACGACCGCTGCGATCGGACGCGGCAGTGTTGCGGTGCTCGCAGGTCTCGTGCTGGTGGTCGTCGCGCTGCGCTCGGTCGGTCGCCGTCGACTCGGAGCGTCGCTGGCGGCGCTCGGGCTGCTGGTCGCCCTGCCCGTGGCTGTGCTGCTCGGCGGCGCGACGACCACGACAGCGGTGGTCACGAGCCAGCCGCCGAGCGGTGCGTCGGCGTGGCAACTCGAGTGCAGGACGGTCTTCCGGAGCTCGGCGGACGGCAACTCTTTGACCGAAGAGCTCGAACAGGCGTGCCACGACGCGACAACGGTGCGGCGCGCCGCGACGCTGGGAGTCGCGACGCTGGGTGCGGTCGCAGTCGTCGCAGGCGGCGCGCTGATGACGTTCCGCAGCCGGTCACGGCGGATCGATCCGGTGCCGGCCTGAACGGAAGTTCCCCGGACGGCGAGAACGATCCGGGCGGTTGCTTCGTCATGGAAGCATGAGCCAGATCCAGGACCACGATCAGACCGAGCTCGAACGGAGCCTGCCGGACCGCCTCCGCCGCAGCGCGGAGGCGGCGACCCCCGACCCGGACGCTCTGACGGCGGTACGAGCACGTGCCGCCGGGCGACGCCGACGCGGCCGCATCACGATGGTGGCGACCAGCGCTGCGGCGGTCGCGGTCATCGCGGCTGGAGTGGTCGTCGCGACCGGTGACGAGCCGTCGACCGGTGTCACGGCCGGGCCGGCGGACGGCGGTGCACCCACCACGGTGACCCCGCCCGTGCCCGCTGAGCAGCTGGACGCGACGCTCGTCATCTACCGCTACCCGAACGCGACTCCCGAGATGATCGCCCAGGACCCGAAGATGGGTGGCGAGTGGGCGATGCTGTTCACCGCCGGGCGCGTCTACTTCGCGAACGGCCCGGTCGACGAGATGGGGGCGCTGTCGCCGTGGAGTGACTTCGACCTCGACGGGGCGATCGCAGCGATCGATGCCAATCGGTCGCGCCCGCCCGCCGAGATCGTGGCCGCGCTCGCCGCGACCGGCTCCGGCATCAACATCCAGCGACCAGGCGGATCCGGGCACGTCGGTGACGACGCCCAGATCACGGGGATGATGGAGCTGATCGCCACCGGGTCGTTGGGAGGCGAGCGCGCAGCGATCGTGACCGCCGCACTCGAGGGGATGCCGGGCGTCGAGGTCCAGCGGGCCGACGGAGGTGCCACCGTCACCGTGAGCTCGGTGACCGCCGACCACTTCGTCACCTACCGGGCGCAGGACGGCGTTCCCCTTCGCAAGGGCTCGCTGGCGGTCGAGGCGGCCCAGATGGAGTACCTCTCCGTGACACCGGTCCGTGCATCGGACCACCTGGTCCCCGGACGCGGCACTCCGAACGCGCCGAGCACGACGACCACGGTGCCCGGATGAGCGGCCCTTCGTCGGGCGGTGCGGTCGGCGAGCCCGCACTCCCCCGCATCGGCCTCGTGCGCCCCGATCCCGGAACCGACGCAGGAACCGGCTCCGATGCGCCGCCGCAGGTCGTCACCTTCGAGCAGCTCTTCGAACGTGAGCACCCACTGGTCGTCCGCATGGCGTACCTGATGCTGGGTCGCACCGGCGAGGCCGAGGAGGTCGCGCAGGAGGCGTTCACCGAGCTGCTGGTCCGGTGGGGCCGCATCGACAACCCGGAGGGCTTCGTGCGCACCGTGGCGGTCAACCGCTGCCGCGACATCGGGCGGCGGCGATCGGTGCGCGATCGGGCGCTGCGCCGGCTGCGCGAGCGCGAGGAGCCGGTGATCGGCGACTATCTGGTCGACGCGCTGCAGCAGCTCGATCCGCAGCTGCGGGAGCTGATCGTCCTGCGGTACTACCTGGGCCACACGGTGCCCGAGATCGCGGGGATCGTCGACACACCCGAGGGCACCGTGAAGTCGCGCCTGCACCGTGCGCTCGCGCGACTGGCCGGACTGCTCGGGGAAACGCCTGCGTCCTGAGCCCTGACGCGGCAGGTCCCCGGCCGAACGGATCGACCGGGGACCTGTCAGTTGATCTCAGCGTTCGACCGAGCGGGTCGGTCGGGCTGGATCAGACCGTGCCGACCTCGAAGGAGAGGTCCCACGAGTTGACCGGGCCGCCGAGCAGGCTGCCGATGATGCCACCCAGGCCGCTGCAGTCGCCCTCGGCCGGAGCCGTCACCGCGAAGCCCTCCTGAGCGACGTCCAGCACGCCGGTCTCGGCGTCGATCTGGCCCTCGAGGTCGAGCGCGATGCCGACGGTGCAGGGCTGCTCGATGTCGCCGAGCAGGTCGATGTTGGTGACGGTCAGGTCGACGGCGGTCTCGAGACCGCCGACGCCGGTGTCGGGGTCGAACGAGCCGGTTGCCGCGCCGCCCTGGGCGTCGTACGAGATGATGACGCTCGTACCGTTGGCCTCGACCACGAAGCTGCCGCTCTCGAACGCGAGGTCAGCACCGAAGGAGCCGTCCTCGAGATCCCACGAGCCGACCGCGGTGCCGGTGAACTGCGGCGTGACCTCGACACCAGGCGTCTCTTCGTCGCCCTCGATGAAGATCATCACGTCGCTGGTCGTCACCGAATCGAAGTCGATCTGCGTGACCGGTGCCGGCTCCTCGGGCGGCGGCACGCAGGCTGCCAGTCCCATTGCAGCGACTGCTGCGCCGACGACGAGAAGGCGCGGCGTACGCGCGCGAGTGACGAGTGAATTCATGATGTGTTCCCCCTCTTTCAAGGACGACCCGAAGTGCCGCATCGGTTGCGGCCGCCCAACCCGGGTCGCTGACCGGAGAGTAGTCAGGCAAAAAACCGTAAGTAGACACTTGTCCAATCAAGCGGGTGACTCCGCAGCTTGCAGGGGTTCCGTGCGATCGATGCGGAACCCGAACACCCCGTAGAGCACGCTCAGCACGGGGCTCGCGATGCAGAACACGGCGAAGGGCAGGTAGCTCAATGTGGAGACGCCCAGCACCGCGCTCATGTACGCGCCGCAGGAGTTCCACGGGACCAACGGCGAGGTGACGGTGCCGCTGTCGGCGGCGAGCCGGCTCAGGTTGGTCGGCGCGAGCCCTCGCTCGGCGAAGCTGGCTCGGAACACCCGACTGGGCAGCACGAGCGCGATGTACTGGTCGCCGGCGATCACGTTCAGCCCGAATCCGCAGGCGAAGACGGTCAGGAACAAGGTGCCGGTGTGACGCGCCGCGTGGATCAGGGGGTGCACCAGGCGGTCGAGCAGGCCGAACGCCTCGAGCAGGACCCCGAACGTGACCGCCGCGATGATCAGCCACAAGGTCGAGAGCATCGACGCCATGCCACCGCGCGACAGCAGGCTGTCGATGTCGGCGACACCGGAGTCGATCGAGAAGCCTTGTGCCATCGCGGACCAGACCGCCTGGATCGATCCGGCGACCCCCGTGTGGGACGGATCGAAGGACGCGACGAAGTCCGACACCACGTCGGGCTGCAGCAGCGCGGCGCACACCCCGGCGACCAGCGCCGAGGCCAGCAGGGCGAGCGACGCCGGCACCTTTCGGATCGACATCACGGCGAGCAGCACGAGGGGGATCAGGTTGAGCGGAGTGATGTGGAAGATCTGGTTCAGCTCTGCCAGCTCGATCGTCGTGGCGATCTCGTCGTCGACCGGCGGACCTGCCACGCCGAGCACGGCGAAAACGACGCAGGCGATGACGAAGGCGGGCACCGAGGTCCACACCTGGTGGCGGATGTGGTCGTACACGTCGACCTTGACCATCTGCGCGGTGAGGATCGTCGTCTCGGACAGCGGCGAGGTCTTGTCGCCGAGGTAGGCGCCGGAGATCACCGCACCGGCGGTGATGGCCGGCGACACGCCGATCATCGTGGCGATGCCGACGAGCCCGACGCCGATGGTGCCGGCCGTGGTCCACGAGCTGCCGATCGAGAGCGCCACGACGCCGCAGATCAACGCGGTCGCCAGGTAGAACCAGCTCGGCGAGAGGATCTGGATCCCGTAGTAGACGAGCGTCGGGATGGTCCCCGACAGGTTCCAGGTGCCGATGAGCGCGCCGACCGCCAACAGGATGAACACCGCGCTCGACAGCGACGACAGCGCCGCCTGCTCGTGTCGTTGCACGTCCTCCCAGCGGTAGCCGTTCTTCAGCGCGATGAGCGAGACGACCGCGCAGCAGAGCACGAGCGCCACCTGGATCGGACCGTCGAGCGCGTCGAGGCCGAACAGCAGCAGCGACCCGCCCATCAGCGTGACGAGCGTGGCGAGCGGGATCAGCGAGTCCGCCAGCGACGGCGGCCTCGGCTCCGGTCGAGCGTCGGCGTCGGGGCGCTCGTCCTGCTCGGTCACGATCGCGGGATCAATTCGTTCGTGGCGTCACGAGCAGCGCAACGAACCCGCACCCGGCAGGCGATCCTCGACGCCGCCGTGCGGACCCTCGTCGACGAAGGCGTCGAGGGGTTCACGACCCCGCTCGTCGCGACGAGCGCCGGGGTCGCACAGGGCTCGGTCTTCCGCTACTTCCCCACCAAGGCAGCGCTGCTCGCCGCCACGGTCGAGGCGGCGCTCGCAGCGGCCGCCCGCGACGGCGCCGAGTCGCTCGCCGAACGCCTCGAGTCCGGTCCGTACCCCCGACAGCCGTCGCTCGTGCGGATGGTCATCGAGGAGCTGTGGTCCGTGTACACCGACGAACGCTCGCTGGCGGCGTTCGAGGTCCGTGCTCGATGCCGGACGAACCCCGCGCTGCTCGCCGTGCTGCAACCGAAGCTCGAAGCGCTCGACGCAGGGGGAGGCGACCTGATGGCGCTCGTGCTGCCCCAGTCGCTCATGCTCCCCAGGGACGACTACGGCGCCCTCGCCAAGATGATCACGAGCGCGCTGCAGGGACGTGCCGTCTCTCGCCTGTCCCTCCCCGACCCCGACACCGACAGCGCCGTGATCGAGGCACTCGTCGAGGCCGTCGAGGACCGCTTCGCCAGGGTCCTGTCGCGGCTCGACGTCGACGACCACATCCACGACTGATCCGCTCCCCCGCTCTCTCCTCCCCTCCCGCCGGCACACCACAGGCCATCCGACATCACGAGCACAGGCACACCCACACACCACAGACAGGCGAGGTACGACATGACCGACTCCACCCAGCCAGCGGCCTCGTACGGGGTCCACTCCGAGGTCGGGCGGCTCCGCAAGGTGCTCGTCTGCTCCCCCGGGCTCGGCCACGAACGCCTGACGCCGTCGAACTGCGACGACCTGCTCTTCGACGACGTGCTCTGGGTGCAGAACGCCAGGACGGACCACTACGACTTCTGCGACAAGATGCGCGACCGCGGCGTCGAGGTCGTCGAGGTGCACCAACTGCTCGCCGAGACGATGGAGGTGCCGGGCGCCAAGTCGTGGCTGCTGGATCGCAAGGTCATCGCGAACGAGGTCGGCATCGGCCTGATCGACGCCACCCGGGCCTTCCTCGAGGAGCTCCCCGCCGCCGAGCTGGCCCGCTACCTGGTCGGCGGGCTGTCGACGGCCGACCTTCCCAGCGACCTCAAGCCCGGCTACGTGGCGCTCGTCAGGGAAGCGGCCGGCCTCACCGAGTACCTGCTGCCACCGTTGCCCAACATGCTCTACACGCGCGACACGACCTCGTGGATCTACGGCGGCGTCACGCTGAACCCGCTCTACTGGCCGGCGCGCCAGGACGAGACCATGTTGATGAAGGCGATCTACGAGTTCCACCCCGACTTCGCCGGGTCGAACGTGTGGTGGGGCGACCCGGAACAGGAGTGGGCCCAGGCGCGGGTCGAGGGCGGCGACGTGCTCGTCCCCGGCAACGGCGTGGTGCTCATCGGGATGAGCGAGCGGACGTCACGACAGGGCATCACGCAGCTCGCCGCGGCGCTCTTCAACGGCGGCGGCGCCCAGAAGGTGATCGTCGCGGGCATGCCGAAGCTGCGCTCGGCGATGCACCTCGACACGGTGTTCACCTTCGCCGATCGTGACGTCGCCACCGCCTACCCCGGCATCGTCGAGGGGATCCACCCCTTCGTGCTGCTGCCCGACGGCGACGGCGGCGTCGAGGTGATCGACGAGGGGTCCCGGACGTTCCTCGACGTGGTGACCGAGGCACTCGACATCCCCGAGCTGCGCATCGTCGAGAACGGTGGCTCGCTCTACGACAGCGAGCGGCAGCAGTGGGACAGCGGCAACAACCTGGTGGCGATCGAGCCCGGCGTGGTCGTCGCCTACGACCGGAACACCCACACGAACTCGCTGCTGCGCAAGGCCGGCATCGAGGTCATCACGATCGTGGGTGCCGAGCTCGGGCGTGGCCGCGGCGGCGGGCACTGCATGACCGGTCCGATCGCCCGCGACCCGCTCGACTGACGAGCCGTCGCCCGAGGGGCGCCGACTACAGCGGTTCGAACCGCACGGTCCTCGTCATCGTCAACAGCTGGTCGATCGCCGCCTGTGCCAGGTCCTCGCGATCCCAGGGCGCACCGACGGCGAGCGAGAAGACGTTCCCCTCCCACGACCAGGCCTTGCCGAAGTAGACCCGGTCGCCGTTGGGCTGCACCCAGTCGACCATGAACCTCGAGGTCTGCCCGGTGCCGGCGGTGAGCCTGATCGGCGTCGGCCCGTTCAACGAGGTGAGCGCCTCGCTCGCGATCGCCTCGTCGGTGGTCCCGAGGTGCGACAGGTTCGTCAGCAGCATCGCGTCGTAGCGCAGCTCGACGTCGGGACCGCCGTAGACCCAGAAGGTGCCGATCGCCGGCGCCGGGATGTGTCGGAGCGGTCGGGGGCCGTCGAGCAGGTTGGTACGGGGCATCTCCCAGCGGACCTGGAGCGATCCCGCCCGGGTGGTCATCACCATCCTGTCGGACAGGTACGCCTCGGGCAGCTCGGTCTGCGGGACCTCGTCCACTCCCGGTACGATCGGCTGCTGCGGCGTCGCCCGCGGGTCGAACACCGACTTCCCGCACTGGATCGCCGCGTACTCGTCGACCGTCGCCGCCGCTGCCTCCATCTGGTCGATGTCGTAGGGGTCGCCGGCCCGGCGCTGCAGCTGCGGCCGGATCGCTTCGAGCGCGTCGGCGACGTCGGTCGGGGCGAGCTCGATGACCGCATCGACGTGCTCGTCGAGCGAGGCAAAGCCCTCGGCGTCGGGCAGCGTACCGTCGAGGATCGTGGTCATCGCGGCGAGGTGCAGGCAGAGCGCGCTCGGAGCGTCCTCCGTGGCAGGGCCCGGTCGTTCCCCGGAGGTCGCACGTGCGGTGACGCTGTTCGAGCACGAGGCCACGACGACCGCCACGACGCACACGACGGCGCCGCGCCGACGCCGACGAGATCGAGCCGTTCCCCTGCTCCCCATCCGTTCACCGTAGCGGTCGTGCGCTCGGGAACGACGAAGGCCCCTGGCGTGCGCCGGGGGCCTTCGTGTACCAGAGTGCCGATCGCTGCCGCAGCAGCAACCGCTCAACGCGGGTCGGCAGAGCCTCAGCGGGCCTGCAGGGCCTCGATGAGCTTCGGCAGGACCTTGTGCACGTCACCGACGATGCCCAGGTCGGCCACCGAGAAGATCGGGGCCTCGGGATCCTTGTTGATCGCGATGATGTTCTTCGAGCCCTTCATGCCGACCAGGTGCTGCGTCGCACCGGAGATGCCCGCCGCGATGTAGACGGTCGGCTTCACGACCTTGCCGGTCTGACCGACCTGGTACGAGTAGGGCACCCAGCCGGCGTCGACGATGGCACGAGACGCACCCGGCGCAGCGCTGAGCAGCTTGGCGAGGTCCTCGACGAGCTGGAAGTTGTCCTTCTCGCCCAGACCACGGCCGCCGGCGACGACGACGGCAGCGTCGTCGAGGCTCGGGCCGGTCTTCTCCTCGACGAACCGGTTGGTGATCGTCGGGGCACCGGTCGCACCGAGGTCCGGCACGGCGAGCTCCTCGACGGCGGCGGCGCCGCCACCCGACTCCTCGGCCGCGAACGACTTCGGACGGATGAGGAAGATGTTGACCTTCTCGGTCGTGAACTTGGTGACCACGTCGGTCGTGCCGCCGAAGATCGGCTCGACACCGGCGAGGGCACCGTCACGCTCGACGAGGTTCACGACGTTCGTGATGACCGGGGCGTCGACCTTGACCGACAGGCGGCCGGCGACGTCGCGGCCGTCGTAGCTGGTGGCCAGCAGGATGGCGTCGGGGCCGTTCCCTGCCTCGATCGCCGCGGCGATGGCACCGGCGACGGGGGCGCCGAGCAGCTTGCCGTCGGCGGCCACGGTCAGCACCTTGGTGGCGCCGTTGGCACCGGCCTCGGCGGCGACGTCGGCACCGGCAGCGGTGACGACCTCGACGGTGTCGGCCAGCTCGCGGGCCTTGGTGAGGATCTCGAGGGTGGTGTTGGTCAGCTTGCCGTCAGTGGCTTCGCCGAACACCCAGATCTTGGAAATAGGCATGTGATGCTCCTTCGTTCTCGGGGTGTCCGGCTCAGATGACCTTGAGCTCGGCGAGGAAGTCGACGATCTTGCCGAAGCTCTCGCCGTCGTCCTCGATGATGGTGCCGGCCTCGCGAGCCTCGGCCTGGGCGACCTCGACGATCTCCTGACCGCCGCCGGCCCAGCCGACGGAGCCGGCGTCGATGCCGAGATCCGCGATGGTGACCTCGTCGACGGGCTTCGACTTGGCGGCCATGATGCCCTTGAAGGACGGGTAGCGGGGCTCGACCACACCAGCGGTCACGGAGACCACTGCGGGCAGCGGGCTCTCGACCTCGTCGTAGCCGGCCTCGGTCTGACGCTGGACCTTGACGGTGGAGCCGTCGACGACGATCTCCTTGGCGAAGGTGACCGACGGCAGCGAGAGGAGCTCGGCGATCTGCTCGGGCACGACGCCCGTGTAGCCGTCCGAGGACTCGGTGGCGGCGAGGATCAGATCGGCCTCGCCCGCACGCTCGATCGCCTTGGCGAGGACCTTGGCGGTGCCGAGGGCGTCGGTGCCGGCGAGGGCGTCATCGCTGACGAGCACGGCCTTGGCAGCACCCATGGCGAGGGCGGTGCGCAGACCGCTGACCTCGTTGTTGGGGGCCATGGAGACGAGGGTGACCTCGCCGCCGCCGGCGGCATCGACGAGCTGGAGCGCCATCTCGACGCCGTAGCTGTCGGACTCGTCCAGGATGAGCTTCCCGTCACGCTTGAGGGTCTTGGTTGAGGGATCCAACGCACCCGGGTCGGCCGGGTCCGGGATCTGCTTCACGCAAACGACGACATTCATGCCGGGGAGTCTGCCGCGATTACCGCCGAGTAACAAACCTCGGGCGGCGATTCCGCCGGAATTTCTCGTGCAGGTCCGCCGAAGAGGACACTGCATGCCGTGCGGCTGCTCCTGATCGTCAACCCGAGGGCGACGAACGTCACCGAACGGCGCCGCGCGACCGTGGTCCGGCTGCTCGGCGAACGGCACGAGGTCGAGGTGGCGACGACCATGCACCGGGGCCACGCGATCGAGCTGGCACGCACCGCCGAGGGTGTCGACGGCATCGTCGTGCTCGCCGGCGACGGGACCACGAACGAGGCCGCCGCCGGGATCCTCGCCCGCCAGGCGCCTGGTGACCGCGGCGGCGACCGCGGCACCGCTCCGTGGTTGGCCACGCTGCCGGGCGGCGGCACGAACGTGCTGGCCCGGACCCTCGGAGTGCCCCACCGGCTGGGCGCCGCGACGCGGGCGCTGCTCGCCTCGCTCGACGCGGGCTCGCTC
>JAEWED010000142.1 GCA_023389745.1 Actinomycetes bacterium | reverse complement strand
CGTCGCCGCCGTGTGCTCAGGGTGGCTCGCCGCCTCGGGCTGCTGCTCGGGCGGGCGACCCGGACGCATGACCGCACGGGCGAGGGCGACCGCACCGATCGCCGCCGCGGCGAGCACGGTGATCTCGCCCAGGGTGTCGAAGCCGCGGAAGTCGACCAGGATCACGTTCACCACGTTGCGGCCGTGACCGTCGGGCAGGGACCGGGCGACCATCTCCTCGGAGGTGGTCGACGGCAGCCGCTCGTTGCCGGCGAGCAGCGCGAAGCCGAACACGACCAGGCCGACGACCGAGGCGACGACCAGCCGGAACACGGTGCCGAAGCGCGGCGAGTGCTGCTCGAAGCGGTCCGGGAGGCTGCGGAGGACCAGCACGAAGAGCACCGTGAAGAGCGACTCCACCGCCACGGTGGTCAGCGCCAGATCCGGTGCACCCTGGAGCACGAACAGGCCCGCCATGCTGTAGCCGACCCCGGCGAGCAGCAGCGCCGCGGCGTACCGGCGTCGGATCGCCGCCGCGCCGAACGCCGCAGCGAGCAGGATCGCCACGACGAGCAGGGTCGCCACGAACACGCCCCTGGGCGCGTCCACGCCCCGCTCGAGCGTCTCACGCAGCGGCAGGCTCGACAGCGCAGCGACGGGTACCAGCGTCGTGGTCGCCAGGATGACCCCGGCGTACACGGGCAGGGAGCCGCTCTGGACGATGCCGGTCACCCGGTCCGCCGAGGTGTTCATGGCCCTGAGCGTCCAGCGGTAGGCCTGTCCGCCGCTCGGGATGCCCGCCCCGAGCGCCAGGACGGTCGAGACGCGGTTCCGCACGATGAAGAGGATCGAGCCACCGAGGATCGTCACCAGCGACAGCACGAGCGCCACGTTCAGGCCGTGCCAGATCGCCAGGTGCGTCGGTGGTGCCTCCGGGTCCAGTGCCGAGGACGCGGCGCTCATCAGCGGGTCGGCGAGCGCAGGGAGCAGTCCGAGCACGACGGTGACCGCAGTCAGCGCACCGGGGATCGCGACGAACAGAGCGGCGGGCTTCTTCTCGGGCGCCGGACGCCCGGCGGTGTCACGACTCGCCGCGTACAGGCCGCCGTGCACCAGCCGCGTGCTGTAGGCGAAGGTCACCACGGCGGCGCACACCACCACGACGACCGCCACCACGCCGAAGCGGGTGTGGGAGTGCAGCAACGACTCGTAGCCCGCCTCCTTCGCGATGAAGCCGAAGGTCAGTGGGATGCCGGCCATCGAGGCGGCGCTGATCGCCACGATCCACGACAGCGCGGGCCAGGACCCGACCAGGCGGGGCAGGTGGCGGATGTCCCTCGTTCCGAGCTGGTGGTCCATCACGCCCACCGACATGAACAGGGTCGCCTTGAACACGGCGTGAGCGAGCACCAGCACACAACCGGCGGTGACCGACTCGGCGGTCCCGATGCCGAAGAGCACGAACATGAAGCCCAGCTGGCTGATCGTGCCGAAGGCCAGCAGCAGCTTGAGGTCGTGCTGGCGAAGGGCGCGCAGCCCGCCGAACAGCATCGACGCCGCGCCGATCGTCACCACCGCGGGGCGCCAGAAGCCCACGCCGACGAAGGCGGGGGTGAAGCGCGCGACCAGGTAGACACCGGCCTTCACCATCGTCGCCGAGTGCAGGTAGGCGCTGATCGGCGTCGACGCGACCATGGCGCCCGGCAGCCACGAGTGGAACGGGTACTGCGCCGACTTCGTGACGGCGCCGAGCAGCACCAGGACCAGCGCCACGGCGGTGACGGTGCCACCAGGGGGATCGGCGAGGATCGACGAGAGCTGGTACGTGCCCGCCTGTTGGCCGATCATGATGAACCCGACGAGCATCGCGAGCGCCCCGAGCCCGGTGATCAGCAGGGCCTGCAACGCGGCCGCCCTGGCCCGCGCCGAGGCGTGCTTGTTGCCGATCAGGAAGAACGACGTGACCGACGTGAGCTCCCAGCAGCCGTAGAGCACCAACAGGTTGTCGGCGAGCACCAGTCCGAGCATCGCCCCGCTGAACAGCGTCAGCAGACCGATCAGCCGGCCCAGTGCCTCACCCCGTGCCGGGAAGTACCAGTGTGCGTAGGCGAAGACGAGCAGGCCGATGCCCGAGACCAGCAGCACCATCAGCGCCGCGAAGCCGTCGAGTCGCAGGTCGAGCGCCAGTCCCAGCTGCGGCACCCACGTCGCCGACTCGGTGACCACACCGCCGTCGAGCACCTCGGGCAGCGCCGTCGCGAGCCACACGATGCTGCACAACGACGGGAGCGCTGCGATCGGCAGGGCTCGACGCCCCAGCTGCTCGCCCGTCGCGATGACCGCGAACCCCACGACCAGGTGCAGCAGCAGGAGGAGTCCCATCACGGCGCTCCACCGGCGGACTGGTGCCGTTCCAAGCTGTTCGCGCGGGACGGAGGTGCCATGGGTGCCGGGAGTCTACCGCGGTTCCGGGACCCGTCCGTCCACCCCGACCTCGATCGATGCCCCATGTCACCCACCGCGGGGGAACGACCCACATCGCCACGGAGCGCGCGCAAGAATGCTCGGCGGAAGAGGGACGACCAAGCAGTCGGAGCACTCCTGTGCGACGACCGACCACGCGCAGCCGACGGTCAGGAGTTCGTGATCACGCGTGACGAGGACCAGTCGATGACCGAGCCACGCAGCGGGTGGTGGCGCCACACGGCGCTGCGACTGCGCGCCGCGCTGGCCTTCGGAATGACGGCACTGGTGCTCTCGGTCGTGCTCGCCGGCACCACCTACGCCCTGCTGCGCTCCAGCCTGCTCGACGAGCGTGCGACCGCGGCGGAGCGGCAGGCGTACACCAACGCGCGTCTCCTCCGCTCCCGCGTGGAGCCGCTGCCGCCGAACATGAGCCAGCTGCTCGCCGGACTCCAGGTCGGCCCCGACGGCGGGGCGCTACTCGAGATCGACGGGCAGTGGTTCTCGAGCTCGGTCAGCCTGACCCCGTCGGAGCTGCCCGAGCAGATCGGCGACGTGGTCGAGGGCGGCGACGCCGCGACACAGCGGTTCCGGCTGGGCGACGAGCCCGTGCTCGGCGTCGGCGTGCCGATCAACGCAGTCGGTGCGAGCTACTTCGAGGTGACCTCGCTCGCGGGCGTCGAGTCGTCGCTCGACCGCCTCGGTCGGACGCTCGCGACGGCGGCCCTGATCGCCACCGTGGTCGGCGCCGCCCTGGGCGCGGCGCTGAGCTCGATCGTGCTGCAGCCGCTGCGGCGCTTCGCAGCGGTCGCGACGCGCATCGCCGGGGGAGAGACGACCACCCGTCTGGACGCGGCAGGCGACCCCGACCTCGAGCCGCTGGCCGGCTCCTTCAACGAGATGCTCGACGAGCTCGATGAGCGCATCGAACGGGAACGGCGCTTCGCCTCGGACGTCAGCCACGAGATCCGCGGACCGGTCGCGGCGCTGGCCTCCGCGGTGTCCATCGTCGACCGACGGCGCGACCAGCTGCCCGCCGAGGTCGTCCCCGTCGTCGACGCGCTCGACGAACAGGTCACGGCCTTCAACCAGCTCGTGCTCGACCTGCTCGAGATCTCACGCTTCGACGCCCGGACCGCGGCACTCGAGACCTCGTCGACCGACATCGCCGAGCTGTGCCGCGACCTGGTCGACGGCCGCCGCGAGCAGATCACGGTCCGCAGCACGCACGACGGTCCGGTCCGCGCCGAGGTCGACCGACGCCGCCTCGAACAGGTGTTGACCAACCTGCTCGACAACGCCGAGCACTACGCGGGCGGCGCCACCGACATCGTCGTGGGGCTCGGCTCGCTCGACGGCGACGGCAGCGCTGGCGACAGTGCAGGCGCTGCCGGAAGCAGTGCTCCCACTCTCGGCGGCGGCACCGCTGCCGCAGCGTTCATCCGGGTCGAGGATCGTGGCCCGGGTGTCTCCGACGCCGAACGCGACGAGATCTTCTCCAGGTTCCGACGGGGGAGCGCCGCCGACTCGCCCGGCGCCCCACGGGGCACCGGTCTCGGTCTGGCGCTCAGCGCGCAGCACATCACCCTGCACGGCGGCCGGTTGTGGGTCGAGGACCGCGACGGCGGCGGCGCCTGCTTCGTCATCGAGCTGCCCCGCACCAGGTCGTCGCTCGACGGCGCTGCCGAAGGAGGCACCACATGACCCGCGCCCGAACCGTCCCGGCAAGGGTCGGGGCGACGGTGGCGGCGGCACTCGCAGCGGCGGCGCTGCTCGGCGCCTGCGGCGTGCCCGTCGACGAGCGCGCCACTCCCGTGCCGCCCGAAGCGGTGCCCTACGAGCTGTTGGAGTCGACCACCACGATCGCAGCGCCCGACAGCCCCGCGGGCGCCGACACGAACATCTGCCTGACGCTCGACAGCACGGTGCTCGCCCTGGGGCGCAGCCGCGACGCCTCGTCGGACCTGGGCTCGCTGCTCGGCATCGTCGTTGCCGGCCCGACCGAGGGCGAGGCACGCCTGGGACTGCGCTCCGCGCTCACCGGCGACGAACCGGTGGTCGCGGTCCGACGGTCCGACGGCGGCGCCGAGGTCGAGCTCGGCACGGACTTCGCCGATCTGCCCGCGGACCAGCAGCTGCTCGCCGTGGCGCAGATGACCTGTGCGCTGACCGCCCAGCCCGGGGTGCGACAGGTCACCTTCCTGCTCGACGAGCGGCAGATCGAGGTCCCGATCCAGGGTGGGTCGTTGGTGTCACGGCCGGTGACCAGGGACGACTATGCCCGTCTCATCGCCAACTGAGCGCCCAACGGCTCCGCAGTTGACCGGAATTCACACGCGCGTCGGTACGCTCGCACGATGCACCACCAACAGCTTCGGCGGCTCGCCGTCTCCCTCGCCCTCGTCGGTCCGCTCGCGCTGTCCGCGGCGGCCTGCTCCAGCGATTCCGACTCCAAGGACACCACGTCGACGACCGCGTCGACCACGACCTCGCCGACCAGCAGCACGTCGGTGCCCGAGGGCCAGGTCGTGACCGAGTCCGGCCCGATCGCGCTCGCCGTCGGCGAGACCGCGACCATCCGCCTCGAGGCGAACCCCACCACCGGCTACCAGTGGGAGCCGACGAGCGCCCCCGACGAGGCGGTGATCCGCGTCGTCTCGGACCGATACGAGGCCGAGGCCACCGAGGTCGTCGGCAGCGGCGGCACCCAGGAGATCGTCATCGAGGGCACGGGTGCGGGCACCACGACCTTCGAGCTGCGCTACGTCCGCCCGTGGGAAGAGGGCGGCACCGCCGCCGAGACGGCCACCTTCGAGGTCACCGTCAGCTGAGCTGCTGACGCCCGTCCGCTCCG
>JAEWED010000141.1 GCA_023389745.1 Actinomycetes bacterium | reverse complement strand
TGTGTCGCGCTCGTGGTGTTCACGGCCGTGCTGCCGGCCTGCGCGCCGCCCGCACCCGAGCCCCCGCCGAAGACCGGCGGATCGGCGGTCAAGGTGGCGACCTGGCTGCTCGAGAAGGCCGGCGGCGTCGCCGCGTCGAAGGGCTTCGGCTTCGTCTTCTCCGCCATCGGACTGAACACGTTGTTCCCCGACGGGAACACCCAGCAGCTCGAGGACATCAAGCGGCAGCTCGACGCGATGTCGCTGCAGCTGAACCAGGTGCAGCAGTCGCTCAACACGCTGACGGGCGATCTCGCGCAGAGCGAGCTGACCACGCAGCTGAACGCCCTCCGCGACCAGAGCGCCAAGGTCAAGACCCTCTTCGACGAGTACTTCAAGCCGATGCTCGCGAGCGCCAGCGCCCATCAGACGGCGAAGGCGAGCGGCGACCGACAGCGGATCGACACCACCTTCGCGGCGCTGATCCGCGACCGCGACGACTTCTACAAGCAGTACGACACCCTTGGCGCCAGCACGCTCGCCGGCGACATCAGCCGCAGGCTGACCCCGGGGGACGCGACCTCCGCGCTCGCGGCGAAGGGCCGCGCGCTGATGACCAAGAACGGCGGTCGGCGCTACCTCACCGCAGATGACTCGGCACAGATCCGAGCGATGTACGACAACTTCGCGGAGTACGAGGCGCTCGCCGCCTGGATGCGGATGGAACGATGGATCCCGTCGGACCCGGCCCCGCCGGCAGGCACGAAGCCGGGCAACCTCGCGAACTACGAGAACGCACGGACGGAGTACCTCGACCAGACGCAGCGGGAGCACGCCGGCCTCCCACCGGTGATCCCGACCGACACCGTCATCGACACCGGCACAGGGGCGTCGACCACGAACGGCGCCACGATGTGGCGACCGGTTGCCTCGAGCGCCCGCTACCGCCCGGGCAACCGTGACGCGGGTTCGGTGCCGGTGCTGCTCGATGCGCTCAACGCCGACGTGAACCGCAGCTACGCGGACTGGAGGATCCCGACCGCAGCGAACCTGAGCTCGCTGTTGAGCGGCTTCAAGGCGGCGTCCGGTGCGACGCCCAACAAGTTCCTCGCCGGGCTCAACCCGTCGAGCCCGTCGTGGACGACCATCGCGGATGGCACACCGTGGCCCTACGTGTGGTCTCAGGACGTCGTCACCTTCTCCGGAACCTGCACGACGCGAGCGAGCAATCCGCCGCTGCGCACGTACAAGGTGCAGCTCCAGACCGCGGTCGTCACCACCGGCGCCAACCCGGCGTGGGGCGGTCGACCGGCGATGCCCTCGACGGCCTACGACACCAGCGGACGCTCGGGCTTCCCGAACTGCGACCCCGTCGTCGAGGCGACGTTCGCCGGCCCGAACGCCCTCGGCGGCTTCCTCGCGTTGCGCACCGTCGACACCAGCCCGATCGACTTCATGGCACAGGGGACGGGGCCCTACCTGCGCCCGAACGCGGACCTTCGCTTCGCCGACCTGACGAACCTGTACCTCGCCGGCTTCGACCTGACCGGCTCCGACCTGCGCGGCGCGAGGATCGTCGGCACCGATCTGACCGGGGCGGACCTCAGCGGGGTGCAGCTCGCCGGCGTCACCTCGAGCAACATCATCGGTGTTCCGGCGAAGCTGCCTGCGGGTTGGGCGCTGGTCAACGGGCGTCTCGTCGGGCCAGGCACGATCCTCACCGGGGCGGACCTGAGCGGTGGCGACCTGAGCGCTGTGAACCTCACCGGTGTCCGATCGGGCGGCGTCGACTGCACCGGTTGCGTCCTGCCCAGCGGCGCGGTGTGGACGGGTCTTCCGTCCGGCTATCTCGTCGGCCGCTTCGCCGACCTCACCGGGGCCGACCTCACTGGCGTCGACCTGCGCGGCGTCGACCTCAGCCTCATCAACTTCGCCGGCGCCGACCTGACGAACGCGGACCTCGCCGGAACCGACCTGACCGGGACGAACTTCACGCTCGCCCTGCTGACCGGTGCCGATCTCACAGGTGCTCGCTTCCTGGCGACGAACCTCACGGGCGCGGCCCTGTCGGGCGCCACGCTGTCGGGCGCGCAGTCGAACTCCGTGGTCGGCGTCCCGTCGTCGCTGCCCACGGCGTGGCGACTGGTCAACAAGTACCTGGTCGGGCCGGGCGCCTCGCTCCTGGGCGCGGACCTGCGCGGCGCGAACCTGCGCGACGCCGACCTGAGCGGTGCGGACCTCACGCTCGTGTCACTGGTGAACGCGGATCTGACCAACGCCACGCTGACGAACGTGATCCTGAGCGGCGCCGACATCTCCGGTGCTCGGTTCGCGACCGACAACGACAACAAGCTGGCCGGCATCGAATCGGGTGGCCTGGTCGGCGCGCCGGCGCAGCTGCCGGTCTCGGTTCGGTTCCGCATCGTCGAGGGCTACTTCGTCGGGCCGAGCGCGAACCTGACCGAGGCGAGGTTCACCTCGGGCGCCCAACTCGGCATCTCGCTCAGCGCCACCAACTTCACGCGGGCGAACCTGACCGGGCTGAACCTGAGCGGCGCGTTCATGAACAACGCCAACCTCACGAACGCGGTGTTGACCGGCACGAACCTGACCGGTGTGAACCTGTCGGCCGCCACGCTCACCGGCGTCCGGTCCGGCGGGATCATCGGAACCCCGGCGCTGCCCGCCGGGTGGAGCGTCGTCGGCGGCTTCCTCGTCGGTCCGGGGGCGGTCCCGCCGGCCTGAGTCCCGCCGGCGTGCGTCGCAGCGCCCGGTCGGTCGTGGTTGTCGGCCGACCGGGCGCTGTCGCGTCGGCGTCACGAACGTGGTGGCAGCGGCCGCTCAGTCGCCGCGCGCGGCGTGCGTCGACACCAGGCGCAGCGACAGCGACAGCGCCACGAGTGCGCCGGTCAGTGCGATCGTCGATGCACCCCAGTTGCGCTCGAGCAGCCAGGTCGATGCCACCGCCGCGAACCCCGCGACGGTGGATGCACCGCGGCTCCACCGCTCGATCCGGTCGCGACGCACCAGCAGCGCGCGCCGCTGCGGGTCACGTTCGACCGTGCGGTGACGCATCCACCAGCGCCGCGGGTTCGTGATCACCTCGAGGCCGGCTTCGCGCAGCACGCCGACCGCCCGCCGGGAGGCCTCGGCGGACACGAGGACACCATCGAGGACCAGGCCCGAGTCGGATCGTGACGCCCGGGGGCTGAGCCCTGACCAGAGGTGGGTCCACCGCAGCGGCGGGACCCGCTGCGGTGTGCGGAAGAACAGCCCCAATGTCACCGAGCGCGCTCGTCCGCCCGTCGGCAGGTCGACGACCTTCAGCCGTTCGGCGAACACGACCCGCTGCTCGTCGGGCCAGGGGATGTCCCGGTCGGGTGTCGAGTCCACATCGAACACCGCGACCTCGGACAGCGGAATGCTCCAGCGGGCGGGGCCGAACCACTGCGGGGCGAACAGCTCGAGCCGGTCGACGAAGAGCCGCAGCTCCGGCTCGGAGCGGTGGAACCACGCGCCGGCGAGCGGGATGCGCACTCCTTCGTCAGGAGGCGCCGTCGCCCGCCCCTCGACCGCGGGTCGGCCGATCGAGTCGACGACCGGGACGGCGACCGGGACGGCGATCGGGTGCACCTCGTGGGGTCGCGGTGGCCGGACCGAGCCGGACGGCAACGCGGGTCCTGCTGGGTCGGGCCACACGGCGATGGCCGCCCCCGGACCCAGGTCCCCGGCGACGACGACCGTCCGTCGGCCCTCGCCGAGGCGGGCGACGGCTGTGTTGGACACGCCGGCACCGAGCGCGACGCTCACGACAGGACGGTCGAACCGGTCGACGATCGTGACGTCGGCGGACCTGCCCGCGTCATCCACGGTGGCCGCGAACTCGTGCCACGGACCCCGTCGAGCGGTCCGGGACACCGCCGCCAGGCCGACCGCTCGCCACAGCAACCACGCGGCGGCGAACCACAGCGGGATCGATGCCGAGCCGATCGGGTAGGCGGTGTCGTAGCCGCGTGCGACGAGCCGTGCGGTGTGCACGTCGGGATCCGGGTCGACGAACACCGGGTAGTCGATGCCGATCGGGTGGTCATCGGTGAAGTCGACCGGGGCGACGACTCGACGATCGCTGGCGCGCACGACCAGCTCGAGGTGCTCGAGGTCGTCGCGGTGTGCGACGACCTCGGCGACGGCCACCTCGGCTCCGGCGATCCAGGCGTCGGTCGCCCTGGCGTTGCGCACGGTCACGACGGTGACCGGGATCAGCAGCCCCAGGCTCGCCGCCGTCACGGCGAGTGGCACCCCGAGCCGGCGCAGCACCGCGCCCCGGTCCAGTCCCGTGGTCGGCGCGAGCACCGCTCGGGGAACCGACGGTTGCACGAACTCGCCGACGAACAGCAGCGGACCCGTTCCGAGCAGCAGCGCTCGTCGCCGCGGCCACAACATCGTGTCGCCGCTGCGGGCTGCGACCCGGCCGAACCGGCGAGGCGTCCCCCACACCTCGACCGGGAAGCGGCACCCGGCGCCGACGACGGGGACGGTCGCCAGGGGCACGGTGCACAGCGGCGTGTCACCCGCGGCGGCGTCGAGGGCGTACACGTGCAGGCGCGAGGAGCGGTGGCGCAGGCCGACGCCTGCCGACATGACGCCGACGGCCGGGCGCGGCATCACCTGTCCCCGTGCCCGTGAACGGACCAGCCGCCGGATGCGAGCGACGCGCCACACGGCGAACACGGCCAGGGCGACGGCGAAGCCGACGATGACGACGTAGCTGACCAGGAACGCCCTGGGACCGAACCGATCGCCGCGCAGCTCGACCAGCATCGGATCGGATCCGACGACGAGCTCCACCGTCGCGCCGGGTGCCGGCTCGTCGAGCTCGAACACGCGCAGCGGCGCGAGCACCTCCTGATCGGTGTCGGGGTGCCGGTACTCGACGCTCAGCGTGCCGTCGTCGTCGAGCACCGCTGCAGTCACCAGGTGCTTGCCGTCGACGACCTCACCGAACCCGCGGCCGGTGACCATGTCGCCGACGACTGCGGCGACGACCACGACGACGAGCACCGTCGCGATGCCCAGGGCCCGACGACGCCCTCGACGCAGTGTCGAGGGCACGCCGACGTCGGCAGCATCTCGATTCCGGTCCGTCACCCGCTGCCCCGTTCGTCGTCAGTCGACCGCTCGACGCGAACGAGCCTCCTCGAACTGGCATGACCGCTCGAGGAGGCTCGACTCGTGCTGCGTTCAGCGCACCGCGGTGTCGCTCAGCGCACCTCGGTGGTGGCCAGCACCGGGTTGGCCTGTGCGTAGCAGTTCGACGTCGCCGTGATCGTGCCGATCGGCGTGCCGGTGACCGCCACGGTGAAGACGAGCCCGGGGTTGCTGTACGAGGTGCCCGCGAACTTGGTCTCGATCAGGCTGCCGGGGCCGCCGGTCGCCATGAAGGTGACCGACAACTTGGGCAGGACCGCCGTGGTGCCCGGCGAGAGCGGACCCGGGACGGTCAGGGTGATCTTGCCGCCGGACTGCGCCACCGAGGGGGTGCCGCTGCCCAGGTTGCTGCCGCCCGAGACCGTCGCGCCCACGTAGGTGGCGCCGGCCGGCACGGCGAGCGACACCTTCAGGTTGGTCAAGCTGCCGATGCTGTAACCGCCGCCCGAGGTCGGCACGGCCACCGGGTCCGGGGTGATCTCGACGGTGAAGTCGCCACCGGCGGCCACCGAGCGGGGCGCCAGGACGGTCGCACCGGTGTTGTTGGTGTCGTAGCTCGCCTGGCCCATCGCCGAGGTGAAGCAGCTCATCGAGACCGGCGTGTACTTCGGCTCCGCCGGGGGCGGGGTCGTCGTCGTGGTCGTCGCGGGGACGCCGACGTGCTGGGTCGCGGCGGTCACACCGTTGTCCCAGCTGCCGAACACGACGCCGGGTGAACCGATCTGACCGGTCGAGCCCGCTGCGCCGGAGTCGCCGCCGTTGCCGACCGTCGGGGCGTCGGTGCCACCGAAGATCGGGCCGAGCAGGCCGGCGTCGCCGGGCAGGCCGCCCACGCCGGGGGCGCCCTCGACACCACCGGCGCCGCCGGTGCCACCGCTGGCCGTCGTCTCGGGAGCGCCGAGCGACGAGGTGTTGACCGTCAGGGTGCCGGAGCCGCTGTGCAGCACTGCGATCGAGGGACCGCCGGCGCCACCACCCGCGCCACCACCGGCGCCGCCGCCACCACCGCCACCGCCGCCGGCGCCACCGCCGCCTTCGCAGCAGGACTTGTTGCCGCCGTTGCCGCCGGCACCACCGGTGCCACCGGTGCCGCCGCGCTGGCCGATGCCGCCACGACCGCCGACACCGGCGGTCACGTTCGTGCCGGTCAGGTCGACCGTCGCGTTGTGGGCGTAGACGCCGAACGAGCCGCCGCCACCACCGCCGCCGATGGTCGCGCCTGCGCCGCCGGTGCCGCCGGCACCGCCGCCGCCACCGCCGCCGCCCCA
>JAEWED010000109.1 GCA_023389745.1 Actinomycetes bacterium | reverse complement strand
ACTCCTCTTCGAAGCGGCGGCGCTGCTCGGCGAGGTCGCCCTCTGCCTCTTGGAGCTCCTCCGCCTCGACGAGGATCGCCTCGCCGTCGCGTTCGGCCCGAGCGGACTCGGCACGCAGCTGGGACTGCTCGGATTCGAGCGAGGCGATGACCGCCGCGTCGACCGACGAGTTGAGCTCGCGCTCGACGCCGCGTCGGCGCTCGGCGAGCAGCGCGGTCAGACCACGGCCCTTCTCGCGTAGCGTCTCGTAGCGCACGAGGGCATCGCCGACGTCTCGTCCGCCGAGGGCCGACAGCTGCGCCTCGGTCGAGATGACCTGTGCGTCGAGCTCGGCGAGCTTGGCCCGCAGCTCCTGGTCCTTGCCGCGCAGCTCGGTCTGGGCGCCGGCGCCGGTCTCGAGCTGCGTGCGCAGCCGAGCGAGCTCCTTGCCGGCGACGAACAGCTTCAACGCCGAGAGCTCGGCGACCAGATCGCCGTGTCGGCGGGCGGCGTCGGCCTGGCGTTCGAGCGGGCGGAGCTGTCGGCGGACCTCTCGCAGCAGATCCTGGATCCGAGTCAGGTTCGCCTCGGTGGCCGTCAGCCGGCGCTCGGCGCGCTCCTTGCGGCGGCGGTACTTCAAGACACCTGCTGCCTCTTCGATGATCAAGCGGCGCTCCTCGGGGCGGGCGTTGAGGACGCCGTCGATGTTGCCCTGGGAGATGATCACGTGCTGCTGGCGGCCGACGCCGGAGTCGCTCAGGAGCTCCTGGACGTCGAGCAGACGGCACGGCACGCCGTTGATCGCGTACTCGCTGTCACCCGACCGGAAGAGCAGACGGGTGATCGTCACCTCGGTGAAGTCGATCGGCAGGTGGCCTGCGGAGTTGTCGATCGTCAGCGACACCTCGGCACGTCCCAGCGCAGGACGCTTCGAGGTTCCGGCGAAGATGACGTCGTCCATCTTCTGGGACCGCACGATCGACGGCTTCTGGGCGCCGAGCACCCAGCCGATCGCGTCGACGACGTTCGACTTGCCCGAGCCGTTCGGTCCGACGACCACCGTCACACCCGGCTCCAGGGTCAGCGTCGCTGCGTCGGCGAACGACTTGAACCCCTTGATCTGCAGTGTCTTCAGGAACACGTCTCTCCTGCAGGTGTGCGGGTGCTGGTGGACTGGGGACCGATGCGGCCCGCCGGGCCCGACGGGCCGGTCAGACCTGTGTCTGCTCGCAGAAGTAGGTGTAGCCGTTGCCGAAGCGAGCCTTCACGATGGGACCCCGTGCCCGGGGGCTCATCTCGCCGTCTCGCTTGTACACGGTGATGTACTGCTGGTACTCGCCCGGCTCGCCGGAGAGACCCACCCACCCGTCGTCGCCGAGCGAGGTGCCACCGTACTTCAACGCCTCGTGCACGGTCTCCACGACCGCCCGGTAGAGGCGGCGGATCTCCTGCGCCGACAGCGTCGAGGTCGTCCGGTCGAAGCGGAGGCCCGCCTGGAACAGGATCTCGTCGGAGTAGAGGGGACCGATGCCGACCAGGAAGGTCGGGTCCATGAGGATCGACTTCAGCTTGCCGTCGCGCCGCATGAGCGCCTCGCCGAAGGTCGTCCACGACACCGGCTCGTCGACCGTGTCGAGGCCGAGCTCGCCGAGCTCCGGGTGCAGCTCGTCGAGCGCGTCGTTCTCGACGTACTCGACGGTGGCCTCCTTCTTCGGGTCGACCAGTCGCAGCTGCCCGCCCTGGGTGAAGGTCAGCACCAGCGCCGTGCCCGGCTCGAGCGCGTCCTTGGCCTGGTTGCGGGTCATGCGGGTGTGCTCGCCGATCGAGATCACCAGCTTGTGCGTGCCCTCGACGCCGAGCAGCAGGAGCATCCCCCGGCGGGTGACGCCGGTGAGCTTGGCGCCCTCGAGCGCCGCGATCAGACCCTTCTTGTTGGGCTGCTTCACGACGCCGGCGACGGGCACCTCGACGGTCTTGATCTTGCGATCGCCGACCTCTCGCTCCAGGTCTCGTCGCAACAGCTCCAGCTCTGGAAGCTCAGGCATGCTCTCCCCCTCGGGTCGTTCCCGCCGTCTCCGGTGTGGCCCCTTCGTCCTGTGACGCCGCCGGGGTCCGTCGATCGTGGTCGTGGTCGGTCGATGTGCTCACTGATCCGCTCTCGTGGTGGCCCTCGTCGGAACGCTGCGCGACGGGCTCGGCGCCGTTCCCCTGTGGCCGGTGGTTGGACGGCTGCTGCTCGAGGCGCACCACGGCGTCTCCTGCAGCAGCCTGCTCGGCTTCCTTCTTGGTCCGGCCCTCTCCTGTGCCCCAGGTCTCGCCGCCGAGCTCGACGCGAGCCCAGAAGTGCTTCTCGTGCTCGGGACCGTCCTCGCTGAGAACGTAGCGCGGCAGCTGACCGAACCGGTGCGCCGCCAGCTCCTGCAGTCGGGACTTGTGGTCGCTGGCCAGTCCGCCGTGGATGACCTCGGCCATGCGGTCCTCGAGCAGGTGCAGCACGAGCGTCGTCGCGGCACCCACGCCGCCGTCGAGGTACACGGCGCCGATCACGGCCTCCATGCCGTCGGCCAGGATCGAGGTCTTCTGGCGCCCGCCCGTCGACTGCTCGCCCTTGCCCAACGCGAGGGCGGCGCCGAGCTCGACGCCGCGGGCCACACCGGCGAGCGCCGCGGCGCTCACGAGCTCGGAGCGATGACGCGCCAGCACCCCCTCGGCGGTCTCGGGCACCGAGCGGTACAGGTGGTCGGTGACCACCAGGCCGAGCACGGCGTCACCGAGGAACTCCAGCCGTTCGTTGGACTCGACGGCGCCGTTCTCGGAGCACCACGACCGGTGCCGCAGCGCGAGGTCGAGCAGGGAAGGATCGCTGAACTCGTAGTCGAGGAGTCGACAGAGCTCGCGACGGGGATCGGGCTCGGATGCCGTCGCAGCCGCCGGATCAGAGTCGGACGACGACGTAGTCGACGGCATCACGCACGGACTTCAGATCTTCGAGGTCCTCGTCCTCGATCCGGAACCCTGCGCGACGGTCGCCGAACTCCTCCTCGATGGCCTCGACCAGCTCGATGAGCTCGAGGGAACCGAGATGGAGGTCCTCGGTGAAGGAGTCACCTTCGTTGATGGTCGCCTGGTCGATCTCGAGGATGTCGGCCAGCTGGTCCTTGATGAGTGCGAGCACCTCGGCTCGGTCGATCTGACCTGGGGTGTCGGTCTCGGCAGCCACGTTCGCTCTCGTTCTCCTCTGATGGCCGCGGTCACGCTCGGGCGCGGCGAAGTGCCGCCACTGTAGCCCTCGCGCCCGGCACCGCGGGCGATGTTCATTGACCGATCTTCAACGGCGCCGCGACCCGTCGAGGGGTGCGACAGCAGGGATCGACGGTCAGTCGACCTCGATGGCCTGGCGCCCTGCGTACCAACCGCAGTTGCCGCACACGACGTGGGGCAGCTTCGAGGCGTTGCAGCGGGGGCAGACGCTCCGGGCGGCGGGCTTCAGGGTCCAGTTCGAGGCTCGCCGGCTACGGCTCTTGGCCTTGGAGGTCTTCTTCTTGGGGACAGCCATGGGTCGTCTCTGCTCTGCTTCTGGACCGAGGGGTCTCTGCTCTGGAGGGGGCGCCGGACGCGGTGGCGTCGACGCGGACGGGACAGACTACCTAGTCGGCGGGGTCCGAGTCGAAGCGGAGCTCCGACAGCGCCGCCCAACGGGGGTCGGCGGGCGGTTCCGCGGGGTCCGATTCGGTGGCCACGGGGAACTCCGACGGTGCGGGCCCTGCGCAGTCCTCACGGCACAGCGGGGCCAGCGGCAACGCCATGACCGACAGGTCGTGCACGACCGGACCCAGGTCGACGTGGTCGCCGTCGATCGCGTGGGTGTCGCCCTCGTCGGGTCGGTCCTTGAAGACCTCGAGCACCTCGGCGGTCGCGACGCCGTGGGTGGGCTCCAGGCAGCGACGGCACTCCCCCTCCCACGGCACCGAGATCGTCCCGGTCACGGTCAGACCGTCCGAGAGCGACTCCAGCACCAGGTCGACGTCGACCTGGTGGGGCGCGGGGATCGACGCGGTCGACGTGGCGATCTCGCCCACGGGGACCTGCCGCTGCACGACGTAGCGGTTGCCCGGACGTCGGCGGAGCTCGGCGATGCCGAGGCGGAGCCCGGTGTCGGTCACTGGTCCTGGTCGAAGACGGGGACCTGGACCGAGCCCGTGGGCGGGTCCGAACGGTCGCCCAGCTCCGCCTCTTCGATGGTCGGCGCCGACAGGCGGTTGCGGCCGGCGGCCACGGTCTTCTGCACCCGTGCCAACACGTTCTCGAAGCTGGCCAGCTTCTGGTCGCAGTAGTCCTCGGTCTCGCGGCGCATGCGCCGTGCAGCCGCCTCGGCCTCCTCGATGATCTGCGCGGCCCGCAGCTCGGCCGCCTTGGCGACCTCTGTGCGCTGCACCATGTGCGCGACCCGGGACTTGGCGTCCGCGATCAGCTCGTCGCCGTCACGACGCGAGCGCGCCATGAACTCCTCGCGCTCCTTGAGCAGCCACCGGGCCGAGCGGAGCTCGTCGGGCAGGCGCGACACGGCCTCGTCGAGCAGCTCGAGGACCTCTTCCTTGTTCACGCGCACCGAGGCCGACATGGGCATGCCGGGAGAGGTGTCGATGATCTCGATCACCCGTCGGAGGATGCCCTCGGACTCGGGCATCCGGTACTGCGAGTCGGCGTCGCGTCGACGGTCGCTCTGACGGGGAGCGGGCTCGACGCGCTCGTCGTGGGCGTCGTCGAAGGCTCGGGGGGTCATGGCGTCTCCATCACAGGCTCATTCGTGATCGTTCGATCGTGGTGCAGGGGGTGTCGAACCCCGTACCCGTGGTTCTGATTCTTCCGAGGATCCGGCCGGGCGTGGGTGATGGCCCGAGCCGGCGGCGCGGCGTGCTCAGCCGCCACCGAACTTGGTCGTGAGTCGGTTCGCCACCGGCGGTGGCACCATCGTGGTGACGTCGCCGCCGAAGCGAGCGACCTCGCGGATCAGCTTCGACGCGAGGAACGAGTTCCGCGACGCCGAGGGGACGAACAGGGTGTCGACCCCTGAGATCGACTTGTTCATCTGCGCCATCTGCAGCTCGGACTCGAAGTCCGACACCGCTCGCAGGCCCTTGACGATGAAGTGCGCGTCGACCTCACGTGCCAGGTCGACCACGAGGGACGAGAACATCGTCACCTCGACGTTGTCGAGGTGGGCCAACGAGTCCTCGATGAGCTCCTGGCGCTCGTCGAGGCTGAACAGCGGTTCGCCCTTCTGAGGGTTGCGCATCGCGGCGACGACGACACGGTCGAAGAGTCGAGCTGCGGTCTCGACGATCTCGACGTGGCCGTTGTGGATGGGATCGAAGGATCCCGGGTACAGCACCACCGTCACGAGCGGTCCTCCGGAGTGAATCGACCGGGGCCAGGATCCCCGTAGCGAGCGATGGTCACCACCGTACCGCCGTATCGACGAGCTCTCACCAACGTGCCCCCGTCGCCGGGGTCGATCTCCCGGTCGGACTCGATGACGACGATCTCGGCCTCGAGGTCGTCGAGCAACGCCGCCCAGTCGTCGAACGCGTACGGCGGGTCCACCAGGGCGAGGTCGACGCGTCCCGCACCCCCGCCGCGGCGGAGGTGCTCTCGCGCGTCGGCACGCACCACCGTCGCCCGGTCGGCGAGCCCCGACCGTTCGAGGTTCTCGCGGACCGTCCGCAGGGCGTCGGGTGAGCTGTCGACGAAGGTGACGTGTGCCGCACCCCGCGACAGCGCCTCGATGCCGAGCGCACCGGAGCCGGCGAACAGGTCGAGCACCGTGGCGTCGCGCACCGCGTCCAGCGAGACCAGCGAGTTGAAGAGGGCCTCCCTGACCCGGTCGGTCGTCGGGCGCACGGCATCGCCGGGCGGCGCGACGAGTCGACGTCCTCTCGCGGTGCCGGCGACGATCCTCATGACCGGCGAACCGTACCCGAGCGGCCCGACTCCCCGGGTCGACCGGACCGGGTGGGCCGGGTGGGCCGGGTGGGCCGGGCCGCATCTGACGACGCCGCGTCCGCTCCGTAATGTCATGCCATGGCGAACACGGCCCGGGACACACCGGTCGACAGCAGCACGACCCCTCGCGGCGCGCCCGCGCACGTGCTCGGCAACCGACTCGTGATCGCAGCGCTGGTGACGAGCCCGCTGATGTACCTGATCGAGCTGGTCGCACCGCAGTGGGTCATCTACTTCTTCCGGGCGAGCTGGGTCGTGCTGGTCGCCGTCGCCGCCGTCGTCGTCGCCCGGGAACGCCGGTCGCTGCGACACCCCGACACCGCAGGGCCTCGGGCCCGCGGGGACCAGGAGCTCTGACGTGACCCGCCCTGCTCGATCGAAGCGAACTGTGATCCCGCCCGCACGCCGCCTCGCTGCCGTCGCCGGGATCGTCGCGCTGACCGCACTCGGTGCCTGCAGCTCCGACGACACCAGCAGCGATGCGCCGGCGAGCACCTCGTCGACATCGACCACCGCCGCGTCGCAGTTCGGCTCGTCCATGGGCGTCGAGGAGGTCTCTGCCGACGCCGTGTCCGAGCTCGGTGACGGCCCGGCGGCCGGCGAGACCTGGACGATCCCGGTCGGTCTCAGCATCTGCGGTCGTTTCATCGAGCCGCTGACGGGCACCCACGGTGCCGTCACCGCTCAGGCCGACGGCACCGTGACGGTGACCGGCGACGGCGACGCGACGCCGACGGTGGGCGACCTCGCCGAGGCGACCGGCATCGTGCTCGAGCAGGGATCGATCACGATGCCCTCGAACGCCGCGCCCGCCGAGCTCGACTCGACCGATCCTCCGACGCCCGTCGCGGGCGCCACGCTGAGCGACGGCGACTCGTGCGGCACCTCCGACGGCGCCGTCGAGATCTGGGTGTACTCCGCAGCGGCGACCGAGTCCGGCGACGGGATCATGGTCGTGACCGACGACCCCGCGGCGGTGCCCTTCGCCGAGGACGGCATGAGCGTCGTGGTGGCGTTCGCGCCGGAGTCCTCGCTGCCCACGCTGCCACCCTCGGCGCTCGCCCGAGGCTGAACGACACCGTCAAGGACGGTCGGCGAAGGTGTGCACCTCGGGGTCGTAGGTCCCCGTCTGCGCCGAGCCCTCGACCTCGTAGGTCTGCACCGACAGGCCTCCGGCGGTCGCAGCGACGTCGACGAGGCGTAGCCCGATCGGATGGTCGGTGCGCTCGAAGAGGCGTCGGCCGTCTCCGACGACCACGGGTGCGACGACCAGCCGGAGCTCGTCGACGAATCCCGCGGCGAGCAGCGACCGCCCCAGGGTGGTGCTGCCGTGGATCTGGAGCTCGCGCCCCGGCTGCCGCTTCAGCTCCGCGAGCGTGGTGGCGATGTCGCCTCGCACCACGGTCGCGGGTCCCCACACGGCATCGGCGTCGGCCAGCGTGTTCGACACGACGTACTTGTGCGAGCGGTTCAGGCTCTGCGCGACCGGGTCGTCGGGGTCGGGCATGTTCGGCCAGGCCTCGGCGAACGCCGTGTAGGTGCGACGCCCGAAGAGATAGGCGTCGGCCGCCTCGACCCAGCCCTGCACCGTGGCGACGAAGCCCGCGTCGAGATGGGGCACGAACCACCCGCCCCGTTCGAAGCCGTCGCTGGTGTCCTCGTCGGGGCTCCCGGGTCCCTGTGTGACCCCGTCGAGCGACATGAACGTCATGAACACGATCCGCATCTTCCATCCACCTTTTCGCTGGCCACCTTCCGTGATGGCGACGTTCCTCGACCAGCACGCTATCATACAACACGATGGTTGTATCAGAGCAGACCGACCGGCGTCTCCGCGCCCTCGCCGATCCGACACGACGCGACATCGTCGCCCGCACGATGCGTGACGAAGTGGCCGTGAGCGACCTCGCCGCGGCGTACCCGATGACGTTCGCCGCGGTCCAACGCCACGTCGCCGTCCTCGAGGACGCCGGACTCGTCCTCAAACGTCCGGTGCACCGGCACCGGTTCGTGCGTGCCTGCCCCGAGGCGCTCGACGAGGTGATGGCGGCGCTCGGCGTGCTCCGGGACCAGTGGCACGACCGCGTCCAGCGCATGCACGACGTGCTCGACGCCGACCCCAGCACCACACCGACCCCCGCATCACCGACCCCCGCACCACCGACCCCAGCACCACCGACCCCAGCACCGGCGAGACAGGAGTGACCGGATGACCCCCACCGTGCTGTCGCACGTCGATCCCGTCGGGCGAACGGCGGTGATCACCACCGAGTTCGACCACCCCGTCGAGCTCGTCTGGACCCTGTTCTCCGATCCGACCAAGCTCGCCCGCTGGTGGGGTCCGCCCGGGATGCCGATGACGGTCGACCGCCATGAGCTTCGTCCCGGTGGGACGGTCGTCGTCACGGTCATGACCGACGACGGCAGCATCGAGGGACGCTGGAGCGTCCACACCGTGGACGCCCCACACCGACTCACCTTCGCCTTCGAGAGCACCGGGCTCGAACCGACCGAGATCACCGTGGACATCACGGCGAGGTCGAACACCTCGGCGACGATGCAGATCACCGCACGCTTCGCGACGGACGACAGGCTGCAGCACGCGCTCGGCATCGGCTTCCACGAGGGGCTCGCCCGCTCCTGTGCGGCGGCACACGAGGTCGTCGCCTCCTGAGCTGTCCCACCCAGGACATCAGGAGTCCTGGCGGTCAGGACTCCCGCAGGTCAGGACTTCTGCAGGTCAGGACTTCTGGAGGTCAGGACTTCTGGAGGAACTCGGCGTCGTCCTCGTCGAGCAGCAGCTCGAGCTCCTGGGCGAGCAGCGGGTGCTGCTGCAGCCCCGTCCCGTCGCCGACCAGGTCCAGGGCGACCTCGCGAGCACGTTCCACCCACTCGCGGTCGCGTCGCAGCGACGCGAGCTTCAGGTCGTTGCGACCCTTCTGGCGCTCCCCCATGACCGTGCCCTCGCCGCGCAGGTCCAGGTCGACCTCGGCCAACTCGAAGCCGTCGGTGGTCGCCACCATCGCCTCGAGCCGCTGCTCGCCGTCCTCGGTCACCTCGCCGGTCGCGACCAGCACGCAATGGCTGGCGTGCACTCCACGGCCGACCCGGCCCCGGAGCTGGTGCAGCTGCGCGATGCCGAAGCGGTCGGCATCGAGCACCACCATCACCGTCGCCGAGGGCACGTCGACACCGACCTCGATCACGGTGGTCGCGACGAGCACGTCGAGCTCGCCGGTGCGGAACCGGTCCATCACCGCCTGCTTGTCGTCGGACGCCATCCGCCCGTGCAGCAGCCCGATGCGCAGCCCGGACAGCTCGCCGTGGGACAGCTGCTCGTAGGTCTCCTCGGCCGACGCCGCCTCGAGCTTGTCGGACCCCTCGATGAGCGGACACACGACGAACGCCCGCCGACCCTCGGCGACCTCGGCCCGCACCAGCTGCCACGCGGCGAACTCCTCGGCCTCGTCGCGGGCCCACGTGGTCGAGATCGGGGTCCGTCCCGGCGGCAGCTCGTCGAGCACGGTCACGTCGAGGTCGCCGTAGACGGTCATCGCCGCGGTCCGCGGGATCGGCGTCGCGGTCATGACCAGCACGTCGGGCACGGTGCCGTCCGCGTTCGCTGCCCGCAGGGCGGCGCGCTGCTCCACACCGAAGCGGTGCTGCTCGTCGACCACCACCACACCCAGCGACGAGAACGTCACGGCGTCCTGGATCAACGAGTGGGTGCCCACGACCAGATCGATCGTGCCCGACGACAGCCCTTCGAGGATGCGACGGCGCTCGGCCGCCTTGCAGCGGTTCGTGAGCAGGGCGACCGCCAGCGGACGCGAGCCGAGCAGGCTGCCGGGCTCCTCGACGGTCATGTCCGACAGCATCCTCGCGATCGATGCGTGGTGCTGCTCGGCGAGCACCTCGGTCGGCGCCATCAGCGCACCCTGGTGGCCGCCCTGCACGGCGACCAGCATCGCTGCGACGGCCACGAGCGTCTTGCCCGCACCCACGTCGCCCTGCAGCAGCCGGTGCATGGGCACGGGCGACGCCAGGTCGGTGCAGATCTCGTCGATCGCGCGGCGCTGCGCGCCGGTCAGCTCGTAGGGCAGCCCTTCGACGAACGACCGCAGCAGCCCGGGCGCCGGACCGCCCTGGTCGTCGACGTGCTGGCGGATGCCCGTCGAGGAGCGCTCGATGTCGCGCTTGCGCTGCACCAGCCACAGCTGGATCCGCAGCAGCTCGTCGAAGACGAGGCGCTGGCGTGCCTTGACCATGTGTGCCATCGACTCGGGCGCATGGATGCCGTGCAGCGCCGAGCTGCGGTCGACCAGGTCGAAGCGGTCGAGCACCTCGTCGGGCACGGGGTCGGCGAGCCCGCGGCGCTCGCAGCGCCGCAAGGTCTGGGCCACCCATTCGCCCAGGTCCCAGGTGCTCAGACCGGACTTCTCGGTGAGCGGGTAGATCGCCACGATCTTGCCGGTCCGGTTGCCGAGCAGGTCGACCACCGGGTTCGTCATCTGACGACGACCGCCGAAGGTCTCGACCTTGCCGAACAGCGCGACGTCGGGGCTGTCGCCGAGCTGGCGCTCACGCCACGACTGGTTGAAGAACGTGAGCTTGAGCGACCCGGAGTCGTCACGCACCTCTGCGGTGACCATCACCTTGCCGTTGCGCGTGCGACGGGAGCTGACCGAGCCGACGCGGCCGAGCACCAGCGCTTCCTCGCCGGGCACGAGCTGGGCGATGCGACGCTCCTTGGACCGGTCGATGTAGCGGCGCGGGTAGTGCGTCAACAGCTGGTCGAGGTGCTCGATGCCGAGGCTGTGCAGGCCCGTCAGCTTCTTCGGCCCGACGCCGGCGAGCTTCTCGACGGGCATGTGCGAGAGGTCGTTCAGTGTGATCGGGTCGATTTGGGTGACCGGGTCGGCGCCGGCCCCGGAGGTGGGGGCCGTCACGATGCGCTGGACGCCAGGCCGATGTGCAGGTCCTGCGGCCGGCCGACCTCGTAGATCGCCTCGACCGCAGCGCCGGGCGACGCGGTGATCACCCCGACGCGCCACGTCGACCCGAGGCCCTCGAACTCGACCAGCTCACCGAGGTCGTACCAGGTCGACTCCAGCCAGTTGGCGGACTCGATCCCACAGCCGTCGTGGGGCCGGATCTTGCACCGGACCTCGTAGCGGCGCCCGTCGGACCCCACCGACGGCAGCTCCGAGGGCGGCTCGGGCAGCGGCTCGCCCGTCACGGTGCTGGCGAGCACGTCGAGCACCAGCAGGAAGCCGGCCGCCGCCGCGTCGACGGATCCGCGCTCGGCGAGCTCCGGGTTGTTGACGAGCCCCGCCTCGAGCTCGACCAGGCCCTCGTCGGCCGCGGCGATCACGGTGTCGCCCAAGTCGGCCCCCGTGTCGAGTGCGGCGAGCGCTCCAGCGGCGGACGCGGCGACGACCGCGGCCAGGCACCCCGAATGAGCACCGTCGTCACCCGCTGCGAGTCGCTCCGCGGCGATCTCGAGACCGATCGAGCACCGTTCTGCGTCGAGCTGGTCGGCGTTGCACAGCGCCTCGGCCAGGCCGGCGAGCACCTCGACCACGGGCGAACCACCCGCGGCCGATCGAGCACCACGCTCCATGGCCGTCGCGACCTGGGCCATGCCCGACGGTGCGGCGGCCATCGCCGTCGCCGCGGCGTCGAGCGTGCACGCCAGGGCGCTGCCGGGACCGCGGCCGCCGTGGTCGCCGTGGTCGCCGGAGGCGTCGGCCACGCCGTCGGCCCCGTCGACGTCCCATGACGAGACGGCGTCGAGCTGGTCCAGCGCGGCAGCGTGGTCCCTGACCACGGCGGCCGCCGACGCGACCGCCCCGGTCAGCTCCGACGGGCTGAGCTGGGATCGAGAGGCCATCGCTCCCACCCTAGCCATCGGCCGGGACACGACTCGCGGGCCCGGACCTCGGTGCGGCCGGGCGTGGCACCCCCGTCGGCGACCCCTCGGTGGCGATCACCGGGCTTGGGCCGGCACCGGTCGATGGACTACCGTGTTCCGTCGGCTCGTCACCGGTGCTGCAGAGCGCGTGACGAGTCCCCCGAGCCCCCTGCGATCGAGAGAGCAACGAACATGGCCGCCGTCTGTGAAGTCTGTGACAAGAAGCCCATCTTCGGCATGAGCCTCAGCCACTCGCATCGTCGCACCAAGCGCCGTTGGAACCCGAACATCCAGCGCATCCGTGTGCAGGTCGGCTCGACCACGAAGCGCATGAACGTCTGCACCCGCTGCATCAAGGCGGGCAAGGTCACCAAGCCGCAGGCACGTACCTCGGCCTGAGCCCCCACGGGCGCGGATCCGACCGCGCCGCGCCGGCATGCCGGACGCTTTGGCAGGCCGCCATGACCTCGCTTACGCTCAACGTTCCACGGCGACGTCCGTCATGTCACCGTCGAGCGACAGGGAGCAATCTGGTGCAAGGCGTCATCAAGTCCTACGACCCCGCCACACGCGACGGCATCGTCGTGCGGGACACCGACTTGAGCGAGTACGACCTCGCGCCCACGGCGCTCGACGGGTCCATGTTCCGGATGCTCCGCCAGGGGCAACGCGTCTGCTTCGAGCTCGATGCAGAAGGGCGGGCGACCGCGTTGTCGCTCGGCTCCGAGGTCGACATGGGAACGCCCGCATTCTCCGGGCACGCCGAACCGGCTCCGGAGTCCTGAGGGCACCGGAGTCGTTGCAGGCTCGTCGATCGTGGCTGTGATCGGCGAGACTGTTGGGAGTACCGCCGCAGCGATGCGGTCCGCCTACGACACATCAGCCTTGAGCAATTCGGTCGGGAACGAATCGAGGAACAATGGCAGGCACCACCACCAATCAGAAGCTGATCGACTGGGTCACCGAGTGGAGCGAGGTCTTCCAGCCCGACTCCGTCGAATGGTGTGACGGGTCGGCTGAGGAGTACGACCGTCTCTGCCAGCTGCTGGTGGACAACGGGACGTTCGAGCGCCTCTCCGAGGCGAAGCGCCCGAACAGCTACCTGGCGCTGTCGGACCCCAGCGACGTCGCCCGCGTCGAGGACCGCACCTTCATCGCGTGCGAGCGTGAGATCGACGCCGGCCCGACGAACCACTGGCGCCCGCCGGCGGAGCTCAAGGCCGAGATGATCGACCTGTACCGCGGCACGATGAAGGGCCGCACGATGTACGTCGTGCCGTTCTCGATGGGTCCGCTCGGTTCGCCGATCGCCCACATCGGCGTGCAGCTCACCGACTCCCCCTACGTGGCGGTGTCGATGCGCATCATGACCCGCATGGGCCAGGGCGCCCTCGACGTGATCGGCAGCGACGGCGCGTTCGTGCCGTGCCTCCACTCGGTCGGCTACCCGCTCGTCGACGCCGACGGCAACGCCCGCGAGGACGTGTCGTGGCCCTGCAACGACGTGAAGTACATCTCGCACTTCCCCGAGACCCGCGAGATCTGGTCCTACGGCTCCGGCTACGGCGGCAACGCCCTGCTGGGCAAGAAGTGCTTCGCCCTGCGCATCGCGTCGACCATGGCCCGCGACGAGGGCTGGATGGCCGAGCACATGCTCATCCTGGGCATCACCTCGCCCGAGGGTGAGAAGCGCTACATCGCCGCGGCGTTCCCCTCGGCGTGCGGCAAGACCAACATGGCGATGCTCGTCCCGTCGCTGCCGGGTTGGAAGGTCGAGACCGTCGGCGACGACATCGCCTGGATGAAGTTCGGCGAGGACGGTCGCCTCTACGCGATCAACCCCGAGGCCGGCTTCTTCGGCGTCGCGCCGGGCACCTCCGACGAGACGAACAAGAACGCCATGGACACGATGTGGGGCAACTCCATCTTCACCAACGTCGCCAAGACCGACGACGGCGACGTCTGGTGGGAGGACATGACCCCGGAGCCGCCGGCGCACCTGATCGACTGGAAGGGCAACGACTGGACGCCCGAGTCCGGCACGCCCGCCGCGCACCCGAACGCCCGGTTCACCACGCCGGCGTCGCAGTGCCCGTCGATCGCTCCCGAGTGGGAGGACCCCGCGGGAGTCCCGATCTCGGCGATCCTCTTCGGCGGCCGTCGCGCCACGAACGTGCCGCTGGTGACGCAGTCCTTCGACTGGCAGCACGGCACCTTCCTCGGCTCGATCATGAGCTCCGAGAAGACCGCTGCCGCTGCCGGCAAGGTCGGCGACGTGCGCTTCGACCCGTTCGCGATGCTGCCCTTCATGGGCTACAACGTCGGCGACTACATCAACCACTGGCTCGAGATCGGTGACGCCACCGACGCCGACAAGCTGCCGAAGCTGTTCTGGGTCAACTGGTTCCGCAAGTCCGACGACGGCAAGTTCCTCTGGCCGGGCTTCGGCGACAACAGCCGGGTGCTCAAGTGGGTGCTCGAGCGCGTGGTCGGCACCGGCGACGCGACCGAGACCGCGATCGGCTACGTGCCGACGCCGGAGTCGCTCGACACCTCGGGCCTCGACATCGACGCCGAGACGCTCGAGGTGCTGCTGTCGGTCGACAACGACGCCTGGCGCGGCGAGGTCGAGCTGATCAACGGCCACTTCGAGTTCATCGGCGAGCGCCTGCCACAGGCCATGCGCGACGAGCTGGCCAACCTCGAGAAGCGCCTCGCCGGCTGAGCGCAGCCGGACCGACTGCTGCGGCGCCGACGGCGCCGACACTGAACGAGACGGTGGGCGGGTCCTTCGGGGCCCGCCCACCGACGCGTCCGGGGCCACGTCTGACGCCGAGATCCCCCGCGGGCTGAGACGCGCCACAGCACATGAGTTAACATGAGTGCCAACGACTCAGCTTCTCTGTACAGTAGATGTTGTTCCAATCTCAGCAGCTCGTTGGAGGTACTCCGATGGTCACCCGCTTCGCCCCCTACCCGACCCGCACCCGCGTCGTCTCGCAGGCCCGGTCCTCGATCCCGATGGATGCGGTGCGCTCCGACGACGCCGTCGATCTCTACTTCGACCTGCCCGGCTTCGACCCGGCGAGCGTCGAGCTGACGGTCGACCGCAACGTGCTGTCGCTGTCGGCATCGCGTTCGTGGGACCTCGGCGAGGGTCGCACGGTGCTCGTCGGCGAGCGTCGTCAGGGCGAGGCACGCCGCCAGATCCGGCTCTCGGATTCCCTCGACGGCTCCCGGGTGGCGGCGAGCTTCGACAACGGGGTGCTCCACGTGCGCATCCCGGTGGCCGAGTCGGCCCAGCCGCACAAGGTCGACATCGAGATCGGCGGCCTCGCACAGGTCGAGGCGATCACCGAGGCGACCGCCGAAGAGGCGCCGTCCGCCAACTGATCCCCCCACTCCCCTGGTCCAGTGCTCTCTCCTCCACCAGGGGGCAGCGGTCCCGGGCTCGTCCCGGCCCGGGACCCACCAGAACGACCCGACCCCATGCCACCGGGGTCGGGTCGTTCTGCGTCCGGCGGGCGTTGCGCACCGCAATGGTGCTAGACCGTCCGCCAGGCGAGCGGGAGGGCGGAACATGGGGAACACGACCAGGGCATTCGTCGCGGGGACGACAGCGGCGGCGGCGTTGCTGCTCGGTGCGTGCGGCACACCGGTGCCGGAGCAGGCGACGACGACCACCGAGGACGACTCCTCGACCCAGCGTTGCAGGGTGGAGCGGGACACCATCAGGACCGCCCTCGAGGCGTGGGCGATCGAGCACGACGGGTATCCCGCCGCGCTCGACGAGCTGGTCGGCGTCTTCATCGAGCACTCACCGGAGTTCCCGTGGGCCTATGCGTCGACCGGCGCGGCCTACACGCTCACGGGGCCCTGCGGATCGAACTGACGCGGCTCAGCCGAGCAGCATGGCCCTGATGCCGAGGCCCATGAGGAACAGGCCACCGAAGCCGTAGAGCAGGTACTGCCAGGCCCTGATCTGCACGCGGTAGCCGTAGATGATCGCGACGGCGATGATCGAGATGAAGCCGTAGAACTGGTGCATGCCGGGGGCGGCGATGTCCTCGACGGCGACCATGTACACGCCGAGTGCGACCTGCACGAAGATCGTCAGCTGCACGATCGTCGTGAGCACCCAGATCGCCTTGACCCGCAAGGCCGGCAGCCAGTGCGCACCCAGGCACCACAGGCCGGCGATGGCGTTGCCGACCACCACGACCCAGGCCCACCACGTGTGCAGGTCGAGGACCGTCACTCGTCGTCCCAGAGCGAGGTCCGGAACGGTTCGCCCTCGGCTCGTGGTCGTCCGGTCTCGATGAACCACTCGGTGCCGAACGCCCCGGCGAACGTCTCTGGCTCCATGGTGAGGAACCAGGAGTCGTCCGCGATCTGGCTCCGGTGTGCCCGCATCGACTGCTCCTTGACCCCTACCAGGTCGACGACGTCGATCGCGTGGGTGATGTCGACCTCGGGCGTCCCGAAGCTGGACAGGTCCGAGATCCGCTCCTCGGGGTCGATGCCGTCCTCGGGCGTCGCGTACAGCTCGATCTGACGGCGGATCGCGTCGCGGTTCATGGTGCCCTGGAACACCTTCGCCGTGCCGGCGAGCTCGGCGGCGCGTCGCCCGACCCGATGGACCTGGATGTGATCCGGGTGGCCGTACCCGCCGTGGTCGTCGTAGATCGTCAGCACATCGGCGTCCTCCTCGCGGAGGATCGCCGCCAGGCGATCGGCGGCATGCTCGACGTCGGCCGTCCAGAACGAGTACGGCGAGTCGTTGGTCGGCTCCCCCATCATCCCGGAGTCGACGTAGCCCAGGAACTCGACGCGCTGCACGCCGAGGATCCGGGCCGACTCGTACGTCTCGGCGAGTCGACGCTCCCACAGCGCCTCGCCCTCGCCGAGCACCCCCGGCGTGGGCTCACCGCGTTCGCCGCGCGTGGCGATCACGAGCACCACGCGGTGGCCAGCAGCGGCCGCACGTGCGATCGTGCCGCCCGTGCCGATCGACTCGTCGTCGGGATGGGCGTGGAAGCTGACCAGGGTCGTCACGGCCGGCAACGCTACACAGGCCCCGACATCACGGAGGGCAAGGTCTGGACCATGGACCACGGCGCCCCACCACCACTGAAATGACACCTGTTTTCGACGTCCCCACGTCGAAAACAGGTGTCATTTCGTGA
>JAEWED010000072.1 GCA_023389745.1 Actinomycetes bacterium | reverse complement strand
ACCCCCCACCCCCACCCCCCCCCCCCCCCGACGAAAGGTTCCTCATGTTCACCACCCGCCGGCGCTCGAAGAGCGCTGCACTCCTCATCCCGGTACTGGCCCTGGCGCTGATCACCGCAGCGTGCAGCAGCGACGACTCCTCCGAGGCCAGCGAGGGCACGACCGACACGGCCGCGACCAAGACGCTGCTGGTCGGCTCGACCCTGGACCTCGCTCCGATGGAGTTCCTGAAGGAGGACGGCACCGAGACCGGCTTCGAGATCGAGGTCCTCGAGAAGGTCGCCGACCGGCTCGGCTACTCGATCGAGTACGTCCAGACGCCGTTCGACCAGGCGTTCACCGGTCTCCAGGCCGACAAGTACCGCCTGAACGCCTCGGGCATCTTCATCCGCTGCTCGAGGGTCGCCGACACCGAGGGCGTCGGTGAGTTCACCGTTCCGTTCTACGAGGACGGCCAGGTGATCGCCGTGAAGTCCGACCGGGTCGACGAGATCACGAGCCTCGAGGACCTCGACGGACTGACCCTCGGGGTCGAGTCCGCCGGGAGCACCGCGGACGCCGTGGCCGACGAGGCGAACGCGAACAACACGTTCACCAAGGAGATCTTCCCCGACCAGACCTCGCTCATCCTGGCCCTCGAGCAGGGCCGCATCGACGCCGCGATGCAGTCGGGTTCGGTCATGCGCTACTCGATCCGTGACAAGGACGACATCGAGGTGAGCGCCACCATCGAGAAGACGGTGCGTCCCGTCGGGATGCTCTTCCGTGCCGGCGACGAGCTGCGTGACGAGTTCAACGAGACCCTCGACGAGCTGAAGGGCGAGGGCGTGATCTCGGACATCTACACCAGCTGGTTCAACACCGCCCCCGACGCCGACAGCCCCGTCGTCGCCGTCGTCCCCGAAGTCACCACGGACACCTGCTCCGAGTGACGACGCGGCCCCCGGGCACCGCCCGGGGGCCGCGCCACTCCTCTCGATGACACCTCGGTGACCGCCATGCACCTCCTCGCCATCAACTTCAACCTCGAGCTCGTCTGGGAGCAGCGCCAGCTGCTGTGGGAGGCCTTCCTCGTCACGCTCCGGCTGTTCGCCGTGACGCTGGTCGTGTCGATCCCGCCCGCCGCCCTGCTCGCGGCCGCCAGGGCCTACGGGCCGTCGTGGCTGCGGCTGCCGATCACGTGGTTCGTGTACGCCGCGCGCAGCCTGCCGGCCGTGCTGCTGATCCTGGTGATCTTCTACGCCCTGCCCTTCGTCGGCCCGACCTTCAGTGCGTTCGTCAGCGTGGTGCTCGCACTGGCGATCACCCAGGTCGTCTACTTCTCCGAGGTGTTCCGGGGTGCCCTGAAGGCGGTCGACTCCGGACAGCTCGAGGCGAGCGCCTCGCTCGGGCTCCGCCCCTGGACGATCGGCTGGCGGGTCGTCGGGCCGCAGGCGGCAGCGGTCGCCGCACCGACGTTCACCAACTCCTGCATCCAGCTGATGCAGAACACCACGATCGCCTCGGGCGTGGCGGTCTACGACCTCCTCGGCCGGGCGCAGAACATCGCCGTCAACTCCCTCGACGGCACGGCGGTCGTGCTGGTCGCCGTCGTCTACGTCGCCGTGCTCGTGCCGTTCGTCCGGCTGGCACGTCGGCTCGAACGTCAGGTGTCGATCTGGCACGGGAGGGCATCGTGAACGAGCTCGCGGAGTACTTCCTCGACGGCGAGGCCTTCGAACGGTCACGGCAGCTGCTGTGGCTCGGTCTCACCGCCAGCATCCAACTGGTGCTCGCGGCGTTCGCCGTCGCGCTGATGATCGGGCTCGGGCTGTACGCCACACGGCGGAGCAGGAACGCGCTGCTGCGAGGCGCCACCGTGTGGGTCGTCGACATCTGTCGGGCGTGCCCTCCGCTGGTCGCGCTCGTCGTCGTCTACTACCTGGTGCCGCCGATCAACGGCTACTCGCTCTCGAAGTTCCTCGCCGCCACGCTCACCTTCGGGCTGATCCAGGGCTGCTACATCAGCGAGATCTACCGGGGCGGCTTCGACTCGGTCGACCGCGGTCAGCGAGAGGCCGCCGCGTCGCTCGGGCTGCGACCCGCTCGGATCGGTCTCGACGTCATCGCACCGCAGGCGCTCCGGGTGATGATCCCGCCGCTGACCAACCAGTTCACACAGCTCGTGCGTGACGTCAGCCTGGCCTTCTTCATCGGCTACGCCGAGCTGATCAGCCGTGCCCGGCAGGCCGTCACGCTGACATCGAGCCCCACCCCGTACACCGCGGTGGCGCTCACCTACATCCTGCTGCTCGTCCCCCTGCAGGTGCTCTCCTCGGCGCTGGAACGGCGCCGAGGTCTCGAGAGGAAGTGACCATGACATCCGACTTCGTCCTGACCGCGTACGGGATCCACAAGAGCTACGGCGACACCAAGGTGCTGCGCGGCATCGACCTCGAGGTCGAGGCACACGAGGTCGTCGCCATCATCGGACCCTCGGGCGGTGGGAAGAGCACCTTCCTGCGGTGCCTCAACCTGCTCGAGCAGCCGGACTCCGGCAGCGTGCAGCTCGGCGACGACCGGATCACCGGTGCGCGGGGCAAGCAGCTCGCCGGTCTGCGCGCCCGGGTGGGGATGGTGTTCCAGGGTTTCCACCTGTTCCCGCACCTCACCGCCAAGCGGAACGTGATGCTCGCGCCCCGCCGGGTCCGCGGCATGGACCACGACGCCGCCGACGAGCTCGCGGAGCGGACCCTCGCGATGGTCGGGCTCGCCCACAAGGTCGACTCGTACCCGCACCAGCTCTCGGGCGGGCAGCAGCAACGGGTCGCGATCGCCCGCGCGCTGGCCATGGAACCCGAGGTGATGCTCTTCGACGAGCCGACCTCGGCCCTCGACGCCGAGACCGTGCACGAGGTGCTCGCCGCGATCAGGACGCTGTCCGAGGCCGGCATGACGATGGTCGTGGTCAGCCACGAGCTCGGCTTCGTCCGTGAGGTCGCCAGCCGGGTGCTCTTCATGGACGGCGGTCTGGTCGTCGAAGAGGCCGAGCCCGCCGCGTTCTTCGAGAACCCGATCCACGAGCGGGCCAAGGCCTTCACCTCGAAGATGCTCTGATGGGGGACAAGTACACACACGCCCGCCCCCGCGACGACGCCTTCTACTCGACGGTCGCGGATGCGACCCGCGCCGCGTCGTGGTCGACGCCTCGCGTGCTGCCGGCCACCGGGAACGTGGTGCGCCTCGACGCGGGTGACCTGCTGTCGGTCTCGCTCGACGACGGACCCCAGATCGTGCACCTCGACGCCTGGTCGACGACGGACCCGGCCGATCGGCTCTGGCCGCACGAGACCTCGGGCATCGAGGGCTGCTTCCTCGGGCTCGGCCACCGTCTCTGGACCACGATGCCCGTCTTCCGTCCGCTGCTGTCGGTCGTCGACGACACGCTGGGCGAACCCGCAACGTCGCGGGGTGAGGGACGCCATCACCTGGTCCTGTCCGGTTGGGACACGCCGGCGTTCTGGCAGCTCGAGGGCGGATCACCCGGCGTCATCACCGCGTGGGAGCACTTCAGGCGGTTGAGCGAGCTCGACGGCGTCGACCCCGACCTGCACCGCGACGCGATCTCGCTGTTCCAGCGGACGCTCATCGACCCGGCGACCGGACGGCTGCAGCGCCTGGCGTCGTCGGCCGACACCGGTGACCGCGTGGTGCTCTTCGCCGAGACCGACGTCTCGGTCGCGCTCGTGCCGAGCGTCTGGCGAGACGGCGGCCGGTCGGCCGCGGACTGCGACGGGACCGTCGCAGCGGTGTCCTGGCAGGTCGCCCGCTCGCGGTGCACGCCGCTCGGGTGGCCGACCGACGCCGTGCCGTACCCCGACATCGCGCCCTACGTGACGGGCGAGCGGTCCGTGAAAGGGGCGTTCTGATGGACCTAGACGTGCTGCGCCACCGGGCGGAGGAGCGCGATCCCGTGCACGCCGATCGGATCCCTGCGGGAACCGGCTACGGGTGCCGGGTGCCGGCCGGGCACCTGTTGACGCTGTCGATGGTCGGCGCCGCGCAGATCATCGACCTGGACCTGTTCGTCGAGCAGGACCACAGCGAGCACTTCCATGCGCCGACCCAGCTGCACCGCGAGGGCGGCAGGTTGCCCGTCGGGGTCCCGTTGTGGGGGACGCCACCCCGGTCGCGGCGACTCGGCACCGTCGTCACCGACACCCTGGTGCCGACCCCGTCGTCGTCGGGCATGCGTGACCACAAGTGCTACGGCGCCCACTGCAACCCCCACCACTGGGCGCTGTTCGGCGCGTCGATGCCGTCGACGTGTTACGACAACCTCTGGCAGGGCTGCGAGATGGCCGGCGTGGATCGGCGCCTCATCCACGACAACCTGAACCTCTTCATGCGGGCGGCGCTCGAGCCGGCCACCGGCGCGCACCTCAACTCCCTCAGCGACGCCACCGACGGGGACCGCTTCGAGCTGCTCGCCGAGGTCGACCTGATCGCGGTGCTCTCGTTGTGCCCCTACGGCGACGGCTCGGTCGAGCCGCTCGACTGGCACCTGGGCGCGGTGCCCACCGCTCCCGTCGACATCTCGGTCACGGACGTCCGGCCATGAAGCTGTACCGGGCGCTGGCGGTCGAGCTGCGAGCCGCGGGGACCGAGGTCGTGTTCGCGTTGATGGGCGACGGCAACCTGGACCTGCTCGCCGCGTGTGCCGACGCCGGCATCCGTGTGGTGCGGGGCCGGCACGAGAACCAGGTCGTCGCCATGGCCGACGGCTACGGCCGCCACACGGGTCGACCGGGTGTGGCGTCGGTGACCCACGGACCGGGACTCACGAACGCGATCACCGCGCTCGCGTGCGCGTCGGCGAACGGCAGCCACCTCGTCGTCCTGGTGGGCGACACCTCGACCGACGACCCCGGTCACGTGCAGAACCTCGACCAGGAGCGGCTCGTCGTCGCGACCGGTGTGTGGTCGGTCCGTCCACTCGACGCTCGCACGGCGGTGGGCGCGGTGCGATCGGCGCTCACCGGACCCGGCCCGACCACGGTCCACCTGCCCGTCGACGTGCAGCACCAGTCGACGGAACCGCTGGTGGTCGACCACCGCGCCGCCGGCCGGAGCTGCTCGCCGCGCCGGCCGCTGCCGGTCCCGTGCGTCGAGGACGCCGTCGCCGTGCTGCAGGGCTCGCAGCGCCCGTTCGTGCTCGCCGGGCGCGGCAGCGTCGACGACGAGGGCCCGGCGGCGATCGCCCGTCTGGCCGACGTGCTCGGCGCCCCGATCGGCACGTCGCTGCTGGCCAAGGGCCTGCTGCCCGATCACCCTCGACAGCTCGGTGTGGTCGGCGGCATCGGCCACGACGACGCGCACCGTCGCCTGGCCCGGGCCGACGTGGTCGTCGCGGCGGGGGCATCGCTCAACCGCTTCACCACCGACGGCGGCCGACTGATCGCACCCGACGCCACGGTGGTCCAGATCGACATCGACTGGGCGAGCTTCGGGCGCCACACCCCGGCGGCGATCGGACTGCACGGACACGTGGCACCCACCGTCCACGCCATCGCCGCGCGGCTCGAGCCGAGGCCGGCGGAGGACTGCGCGCTGCGTCGCAGCCCCGGAGCGGTCCTCGGTGCGCTGCGATCGGTGCTGCCGCCCGACCCGGTGGTGGTGATCGACGGCGGTCACTTCAACGTGGCGGCGGCGACCGACCTCGACGTCCGCGACCCGCGCGACTTCCTGTGGGCGGCCGACCTGGGCACCGTCGGCCAGGGGCTCGGCATGGCGATCGGCGCCGCGGTCGGCAGCGACCGGCGCGTCACCCTCGTCTGCGGCGACGGCGGCTTCATGATGTGCAGCTCCGAGCTCGACACCGCGGTGCGCGAGCAGGTCGACCTGCTGGTCGTGGTGCTCGACGACGGCGCCTACGGCCAGGAGGTCCACGTGCTCGACGGCAAGGGCCACCCGACCGAGCTGGCCCGTTTCGACACCCCCGATCTGGCCGCCATGGCACGAGCCGTCGGCGCTCGGGGCATCGGCATCGATCCCGCACGACCCGACACGTTCCTGGCGCTGCGCGGCGCGCTCGCCGAACCGGGCCCCGTCGTCGCCCACGCCCGCATCGACCCGTTTCCACCCAACCGCACCATCGCCCCGTACCTGGCAGCCCTGGCCTCGGCCGGTCGGTGCGCCTGACCTCCCGAAAGGCAACCATGTCCTCCCTGCTGATCCGCAACGCCCACGTCGTGCAGTCGACCTCGGAGCTCGACTGCGACGTCGTGTGCCGCGACGGTGTCATCGCCTCGCTCGAACGGCCCGGCTCCGTCGCCCCCGACGGGTTCGACGAGGTCGTGGACGCGTCGGGGCTGCTCACGTTCCCCGGGTTCATCGATCCGCACATCCACTCCCGCCAGCCCGGCGGCGAGCACAAGGAGGACTTCGCCCACTCGACACGCGCGGCGGCCGCCGGGGGCATCACCACGGTGTTGGAGATGCCGAACGGCCAGCCGCCGGTCGACGGGCCGATGGTGCTGCGGGAGCGGATCGAGACCTTCGAGCCGATCGCTCACGTCGACTTCGGGCTGTGGGGCATCGCCTACGGCACCGAGACCGCGGCGGACATCGCCGCCCTGGTCGATGCCGGCGCGGTCGCGATCAAGCTGTTCTGGGGCTACGCCCTCGACCGTCCCACCGGCAGGCTCATCTACAACTGGTCCGACGCTGCGGGTGGTGAGGTCATCGCCCCGCCCGACAGCGGTGGCGTGTTCCGGCTGATGCAGTCGGTGCACGCTGCCGGCTCCGTGCTGGCGGTGCACTGCGAGGACCGGCCGCTGCTCGACGCGCTGCAGCACGAGTCGACCGGTCGCGGCGAGTACGCCGACCTGCTGGCGCGGCGGCCCGACTTCACCGAGTCGACGTCGGTGGCGATCGGCATCGAGCTGTCCCGGGCGACCGGCTGCCCGTTCCACGTCGTGCACCTCAGCTCCGCCCGGGCGGTCGAGCTGATCCGCCAGGCGCAGGCCGAAGGGGTGCCGGTCACCACCGAGACCTGCCCGCACTTCCTGACCCTGACCGACGAGTCCTACGAGACCGTCGGCCCGAGGATGAAGGTCTATCCGCCGGTCCGGTACCGCAACGACCAGGACGCGCTGTGGGGCGGGTTGCGGGACCGCAGCGTCGGCTTCGTCTGCTCCGACCACGCTCCGCACACCGTCGAGGAGAAGCAGCTGCCCCTGGATCGCCAACCGGCCGGTGCGGTCGGCGTCGAGACGACGGTGCCGCTGCTCGTCGACGCGATGGTCGCGGGCCGGCTCACCCCGGGACAGCTCGCCTCGGTGCTCAGCGAGGAGGCAGCGAAGCGCTTCGGGCTGTGGCCCCGCAAGGGCCTCGTCTGGCCCGGCGCCGATGCGGACCTGACGCTGGTCGACCCGACGAGCACGTGGCGCATCGACGACGCCGAGCTGCACTCCAAGGAGGCCGCCAGCCCCTGGCACGGCAGCACCGGGACCGGTCGCGCCACGGTCGCGATCGTGCGCGGCAACGTCGTCATGCGCGACGGAGCAGCGGTCGGCTCGCCGACCGGGCGCTGGGTGCGGCCCGTCGCGAAGGTCGCGTCGTGACCGCGCTGGTCGAGCTGGTCGGCGAGACGGTGCTGCGGGTCGACCCCCGACTCAGCGCCGAGGAGCTGGCCGCCGACGTGCACCGTGCGGCGGGCGTGCCCCGTCGGATCGACGACACCGTCGTCGTCTACCTCGAGAAGGACCTGCTGCTCACCCGCCCCGCGGTGCTGCGTCGGATCGCGCGCTACGTCGCGGAGCTCGTGCCCCCGGGTGTCGACCGGTTGGGGTCGAGCGTCGGGCTGTCGTTGCTGCTCGGCACGGCGGTCAGCCTCGAGATCGGGCTGCCGCTGGTGGTGGTCGACGGCGACACCGTGCAGGGGACCTGGTACCCGGGCGAGGTCGTGACCCCGATCGAGGACATCGTCCTGAGCGGAGCGAGCGCCGAGACGACCGTGCGGTCACTCCGCGACGTCGGTCTCGAGGTCCGCGACGTCGTCGTCGCGGTCGACCGCGCAGAGGGCGCCGCCACACGACTCGCAGCCAACGACGTCGCCCTGCGGGCGGTCTTCGCGCTGCCGATGAGCGCATGACCGCGCACGACACCGTCCGGCTCGTCGCCGAGTTCATCGACGACATCGCCGAGATCGGACGGCACCCCCTGGGCGGGTGGCACCGTCCGGGGTTCAGCCGGCTCGAGCGCGAGGCCCACGAGGTGTTCGCGAGGTGGGGCCGCGAGCTCGGCCTGACGGTGCGCACGGACCCTTCGGGCAACACCTTCGCGACCCGTCCCGGCCGGCTCGACCGGCCGCCGATCCTGCTCGGCTCGCACCTCGACACCGTCGGCCAGGGCGGCGCCTACGACGGCGTCGTCGGCGTCGCCGCCGGTCTCGCGGTGGCACACCTGTTGGCCGACGACGAGCTCGACGCTCCCGTCGCCGCGGTGGCGTTCGCGACCGAGGAGGGGGCGCGCTTCGGCGCACCCTGCGTCGGCAGCCAGCTCATGACCGGCGAGATCGACCAGCACGTCCTCGCCGCCATGGTCGACGTCGACGGTGTCTCCGCGCTCGACGCCGCACACGCCGTCGGGCTCGATCCCGGCGCCGAGGGCACCGTCTGGTCGCCGGGCAGCGTCGGCGCCTTCATCGAGGTGCACATCGAGCAGGGCCGCGTGCTCGAGGACCGCTCGCTGCGGTGCGGCATCGTCGACACCGTGGCCGGCAGCACACGGCTGCGCATCCGCTTCACCGGTCGTGCCGACCACTCCGGCGCGACGCCGATGCGCATGCGTCAGGACGCGCTGGCCGCGGCGGCCGAGGTGGTGGGCGAGGTCGAACGCCAGGCGGCGCGGCTCCGCACCGCCGTCGCGACCGTCGGCCAGCTCGACGTCTCGCCGAACTCGCTGACCACCGTGCCCGGCGCGGTCACCTTCACCATCGACGTGCGCGACGTGGACTCCGACCGGCAGCGAGCGCTCACCCAGGACCTCATCGACACCGCCCATCGCACCGGTGCGCGGCGCGACGTCGCGATGGAGGCGACGCTGCTGTCGGACCACTCGCCGGTGGTGCTGCACCAGACCGTGCAGCAGCTGCTCGCCGAGGCGGCCGCAGCGCTGCGGGCCGAGACCTGCGTGCTGCCCAGCGGCGCCGGCCACGACGCGCAGCACCTGAGCCGCCTCGGTCCGACCGGCATGCTCTTCATCCCGTGTCGGGACGGGCTGAGCCACAACCCCGCCGAGCACTGCGACCTGGACGACATCGTGCTCGCGTCGCGCATCGCCGCCGAGGGCGTGCGGCGCATCGACGCCCAGCCGGTGCCCGCGGCGCACTACCGGCTCGAGCTCAACACCGCCTGAGGATCAGGCCTGGGGCTGTGGTGGGGTCCCGGGCCGACCGTCCATGCCGCTGTTGGGTCGTGCCGCCGTCAGCAGGTCGGCCACCGTCGGGCCGAGCCGGCTGGCCTCCTCGACCGCCGGCGAGCTCGGACCGCGCGTCCAACCCTCTGCCACGGCCAGGAAGTCACCGGAGGCCTCGAAGACCCGGCCGGTCACGTGCGCGCTCTCCTCGGAGTTGAGCCAGGTGACGATGGGGGCGATCCACTTCGGGGACAGCCGCTCCTTGTCCTCGTCCTGCTCGACGTCCCAGCCGAGGTTCTCGGTCATGCGGGTGAGGGCGACGGGAGCGACGGCGTTGACCGTGACGCCGAAGCGAGCGGCCTCGACGGCGGCGATCACCGTGAAGGACGCGATCCCGGCCTTGGCCGCGCCGTAGTTGCCCTGGCCGACGTTGCCGTAGATGCCCGAGACCGACGTGGTGTTCACGATCCGTCCGCTGACGGGTCGCTCCTGCTTGGAGGCGGTCCGCCAGTGGTCGAGGGCCCACTTGGTCGGGGCGAAGGTGCCCTTGAGGTGCACGCGGATGACCGCGTCCCACTCCTCCTCGGTCATGTTCACGATCATGCGGTCGCGCAGGATGCCCGCGTTGTTGACCAGACCGTGGAGGTCGCCGAACGTGGCGACTGCGAGGTCGATGAGGTCGTGCGCCTGGTCGAAGTCCGAGACGTCGTGTCCGGACGCGATGGCCCGTCCACCGAGCGCCTCGATCTCGGCCACCACACCGGCGGCCGGGCTCTCGGAGCCGTCGACGCCGCGCACGTCGGCTCCGAGGTCGTTGACGACGACGTTGGCGCCGTGGCGGGCCAGGCTCAGGGCGTGCTCCCGGCCGATGCCGCGGCCGGCCCCCGTGACGATGACGGTGCGTCCTTCACAGATCTGGTCCATGGTGCTTGCTCCTTGGTGGTGGTGGTCCGGGTCGCTGGTCGAGCTCACGCCTTGGGGAGCCCGAGGCCCTGCTCCGCGACGATCGACCGCAGGATCTCGGTCGTCCCGCCCTCGATGCTGTTGGCCCGGGCCCGGAGGAAGCTGAACGCCTCGTCGGCCTCCCAGTCCTCGTCGCCGACGTCGTAGCACGCCAGCTGGCCGGCCGGTCCGAGGGCGTCGAGCGCGACCTCCGAGATGGATCGGTACAGCGAGGACTGCGCCAGCTTCAGGAGCGGCCCGTAGTGGTTGACACGGAGGAGGTCGTCCGCGACGAGTCGGCGTTCGAACAGCGTGTTGGTGAGGTGGGTGACCAGGAGGCGTCGCCACGCGTCGGCGTGCAGCTCGCGCTCGGGGCGCGACCTGGCCAGGAGCGCCACGGGGTCGAGCACGTCCTCGACGAGCCCGCGGTGCACCGATCGGCGCTCGCGGTTGAGCACCTCCATCGCCACGTACCACCCACGGGCCTCGTCGCCCACCCGCGCGCTGTCGGGGAGCTCCACGTCCTCGAGGAACACCTCGTAGAACCGGGACTCGCCGTTCATCTGACGCAGCGGTCGGAGCTGCACGCCGGGTGTGTCCATCGGGAACACGAACATGGTCAGGCCCCGATGCCGGTCCGACGCGGCGCCGGTGCGGGCCAGGAGCAGGCCGTGCGTGGCCCGGCTGGCATTCGAGGTCCAGACCTTCTGGCCGTTGACGAGCCAGCCGGACCCGGTGCGGACGGCGCGCGTCGACAAGCTGGCCAGGTCCGACCCGGCATCGGGCTCGCTGAAGAGCTGGCACCAGCGGTGCTCGCCGCTGAAGGCCGGCTCGAGCATCTCCAGCTGGGCCTCGCTGCCGAAGAGGGCGATGGCGGGTCCGACCATCGCGACGCCGACCGCCGCATCGGCGGGTGGGTCCGGCACCCCGGCGGCGACGGCGACCCGTTCGGCTGCCGCCTGGTGCTCGGGGTCGAGGTCGAGGCCGCCTCGTCCGACGGGCAGGTCGACCCAGGCCAGGCCGGCGCGCAGACGTGCCAGCAGCGGATCCACACCGGAATCGATCAACGACACGAGGTGGGCGGCAGCGGTGGTCACCTCGGACGGCGCCGGCCGCTCGGTGTCCTCGCCGCGAAGTGTCGCGGTGATCGCGACAAGTGCTTGCTCTCCGGAATCGGTCATGTTAGAACCATAACCTGACATCAGGTAACGGTTCAATGTTACTGTCGGACAAGGCATCTCTAGCGTGGCTCGTGGGGGGAACCCGGGGTCACCCGATACAGGGGGACATTTCGAAGATGAAGATGAAGACCGTGTTGACCAAGCTGGTCGCGGTAGGGGTGTGTGGCACCCTGCTCCTCGCCTGCGGTGAGGGCTCCGACAGCGAGGCCTCGAGCGGAGCCAGCGACGGCAACTGCGAGAGCGGCGATCCGGTGAAGGTCGGCGGAGTGTTCAACCTCTCCGGCGAGACGGCCGACTCGGGCGAGTTCGGCAAGACGGGCCTCGAGCTCGCGGCCGAGAAGCTGAACGAGGACGGCGGCATCCTCGGCCGTTGCATCGAGCTGATCATCAAGGACGACGCCAACGACCCGACCAAGGGTGCGCAGGCCGGCTCGCAGCTCGTCGAGCAGGAGGAGGTCTCGCTGATCGTCGGTCCGATCGTGAGCCCGTCCGCCGGCCCGGTCCTCGAGATCGCCACCGAGGCCAAGGTGCCCGTCGCGTTCAACTCGCTGTCGCCGGTCGACTACGAGAAGTTCCCGTACGCCTTCCGCAACGTGCTCACCACCGAGCAGATCGCCGAGAGCTTCGCGGTGTACGCCTCGGGCGCCGACCTGAAGCGCGTCGGGATCCTCGCGGTCAACAACGTCTTCGGCACGACCCAGGTCGACGCCCTCAACGCCGTGGCCGACGCCGAGGGCGTCGAGGTCGTCGGCACGGAGTTCTTCAACGGCGGTGATGCCGATCTCGGTCCGGCGATGCGCAAGCTGGCCAACGCCGACCCGGACGCCGTCGTGGTCGTGGCCTTCGGCGGCGATGCCGTCGCCGCGCTGAAGGCACGTCAGACCGTGGGCCTCGCGGACACCCCGGTCCTCGGCTTCTCGGCCATCTCCCTGCCGTTCATCGCGGAGTCCGTCGGTGAAGAGGGCATGGAGGGCGTCTACGTCAGCATGCAGTTCCGCCGGATGATGCGCGAGCCGGGTGCCGCGGACATCACCGACAAGAACGCCATCGCCTTCCGTGACCGCTTCGCCGCATACCGCGACGAGCCGGAGCTCACGGCCAGCCCCACCCAGACGTCGTCCGCCTACGACGCGATGATGCTGCTCGCCTCGGCCGCCAACGGCGCCGAGTCGCTCGACGCAGATGACATCCAGAAGTACCTCTACGAGAACGGTTACGACGGGGTACAGGGCAAGTACAGCTTCGAGCCGGGAGACCACGACGGTGTGGATCTCGCCGACAACGTGCTCGTGCTCGCCAACTCGCTGAAGAACGGGTCGATGGAGATCGCTCCCGGTCAGTGACCGTCCGACGGGCCGGCGCACCTCGGTGGGCCGGCCCGTCCGCTTCTCGTCTGGAGGAAACCACCATGAGCCTTTGGCCTGCCATCGTCTCTGGCCTCGCTGTCGGTGCCGTCTACGCCTTGATCGCTCTCGGCTACAACGTCGTGTTCAGTGCGACCGGGATCCTGAACTTCGCCCAGGGCGAGTTCTTCATGATCGGCACCATGCTGGGCGCCTACCTGTTCGTCACCGTCGGGCTGCACCCGATCATCGCGGTGGTCCTGGTGACGGCCTTCGCCGCCCTGCTGGGGGTCATCGAGGAACGAGTCGCCGTTCGCCCGGCGATGGGCGACGGACGAGGGGCGAAGTCGCTCAACTGGGTGTTGCCCACCCTCGGCTTCGCCATCCTGATCCGGTCGGTCATCGCCCTGATCTTCGGTCCGGAGCTCCAGCGCTTCCCTCCGATCGTGCCCGCCCACGTGTGGGAGCTCGGTGGTGCGTACCTCAGCAGCACGCAGCTCAGCCTGCTGGTGCTCGCCGTCGGAGCCGGGTTCGGCCTCCACCTGCTGTACTCCAAGACCGATCTCGGTCGGTCGCTGTCGGCGATCTCACAGGACGCCGACGCCGCTCGACTCCGAGGGCTGCCGATCGCCAGGTTGACGGCGATCGCCTTCGCCCTCGGTTCCGGTCTCGCCGCGACGGCCGGCTTCTTCGCCGCCCCGTTCGTGACCGCGAGCCCCTTCATCGGATTGGTGTTCGGCCTCAAGGGCTTCGTCGCCGCCGCCATCGGCGGCATCCCCGACATCAGGGGCGCCGTCATCGGCGGCCTTGCGCTCGGGGTCGTCGAGTCCGTCGGCGCCGACATCTTCGGCGGCGGGTACCGCGACACCGTGGTGTTCGCCGCACTCATCCTCGTCCTGCTCGTGAAGCCGGACGGAATCCTCGGCCGAGGGACGGTGCGAGCAGTATGACCGAGCGCTATTCCGCACAACCCATCGGCAAGGGCGCCATCGCAGGCCTGGTCGCTCTCGGCCTGCTGCTCGTCAGCGGTCCGGAGCGCTTCGCCCAGGTGATCGGCTTCTTCACCTCGCTGCTCACCTTCCCGTTCACCCAGGAGCTGGTGACCGAGGCGAACCGCTACGAGGTCCGCAACGCCGAGATCCTGTTCGTCTACATCATCGTCGTCGTCGGACTGAACCTCTTCTTCCAGATCGGCTACAAGTCGATCGGCCAGAGCGCACCGATGCTGCTCGGGGCCTACACCTTTGCCATCGCCACCGGGACCCATGAGCTCCCGTTCGTCGTCGGCATCCTGATCGCTGTCGCGCTGTCCGCAGCGGTCTCGCTCCTCCTGGCGCTCCCGGTGCTACGGCTCGGCGTGTTCACGATGACCATGGTCACGATCGGCTACGCGTTCGTGGCCGAGGACCTGGTGTACGAGTGGCGGGGTCTCACAGGAGGAGGCAACGGCCTCTCGTCGATCGCCCGTCCCTCGACGTTCGACTCGGTGGAGTCCTACTACTGGGTGCTCGCCGCGTGCGCCGTGCTGGCGGTGTTCATCGCCCGGAACTGGCTCCGGAGCGAGCTCGGCCGAGCGGGGAAGGCGGTGGCGGACAATCCGGTCGCTGCGCAGTCCCTCGGCGTGAACCTCCGAACGGTCAAGCTGCGGTCGTTCGTCGCCGCCGGTGCGTTCGCCGGCTTCGCCGGGGCACTGTTCGCCCCGCTCTACGGCTTCATCGCCCCCGACGGCTTCACCGTCGACCAGTCCATCCTCTTCGTGCTGATGGTGCTGCTCGGCGGCTCGGGCACGGTCTGGGGACCGATCCTCGGAGCCGTCATCCTCTTCCGGGTGCCCCTCGCGGTCGAGGAGATCACCGACCAGCCCGGCGAGTGGAGCCTCGCGGTCTACGGCGTCGTGCTCGTGGCATCGGTGAGCCTCCTGCCGAACGGTCTGATGTCGGCGATCGGTCGGCTCCGGCGCAACCGGGGCAGCGAGATGGCCGATGTGAACGCGGCCTCGGTCGACGGGCTCATCGACCGTCAGACCGACACCGAGCGGCTCGACATCGACGACTGCCGCTTCGCCATCGGCGGGCTCCAGATCCTCGACGGAGTGGGTCTCACGGCGGAGCCGGGCAAGGTCACCGCCATCATCGGGCCGAACGGCTCCGGCAAGACGACCTTGCTCAACGTGTCGTCCGGGTTCCTGAACCAGCAGTCGGGTCGGCTCCAGCTGGGCTCGGCGGACATCTCCGAGTACGGCCCGGAACGACGGGCCCGGTCCGGCCTGGCCCGGACCTTCCAGACCCCCCTGCTGTTCGAGCAGATGTGCTGCCTGGACAACGTGCTGGTCGGCCTGGACCAGGCCGAGCGGCGCTCGACGGTGCCGGCCATCCTCCGCACGCCGGGTTGGCGGCGCAGGGAGAAGGCCAAGATCCAGCGGGCCACCGAGATCCTCGCGGCCCTCGGACTGGCGTCGCGGCTCTTCGCCGCCGCCGGCGACCTCACCCCCGGCGAGCGACGGCTCCTCGAGATCGGTCGGGTCGTCGCCATGCAGCCCGCGCTGATCCTCATGGACGAGCCCGCCGCCGGTCTGACCGACAGCGAGATCGTCGTGCTCGAGAAGCTGATCGAGGAGCTCACCGCCAACGGTGTCGGTGTCGTGCTCGTCGAGCACCACGTCGAGATGGTGATGCGACTCGCCCACCACGTGATCGCCCTCGACTTCGGTCAGGTGATCGCCGAGGGATCGGCCGAGGCCGTCCGTCACCACCCGGAAGTCGTGCGGGCCTACTTCGGTGACGCCACCGACGTCGTTCCCATCGACACCGCCGCGATCGACACCGGACCGACCAGGGGAAGCGCCGACGATGACCACTGACATCAAGCTCGCCGTCCGCGACGTCCGGGCCGGCTACGGCGGCGCCGACGTGCTCCACGGGGTGTCGCTCGAGGTCCGGGCCGGCACCATCCACACGCTCATCGGCGTGAACGGTGCCGGGAAGACCACGCTGCTGCGCTGCATCTCGGGTGTCGAACCCCTGCGGTCCGGCACGATCGAGCTGAACGGTTCCGACGTCACGTCCCAGTCGCCGGCGGGCCGGGTCCGCGCCGGGCTGGGCCACGTGCCGGAGAACCGGCGGGTCTTCCCCAAGCTCAACATCGAGGAGAACATCCGACTCGGGGCAGTGGGCAGCAAGGTCTCGCGCGACGACTACCACCAGCGCTACGAGGAGATCATCAGCCACTTCCCGGTGCTGCACGAGCGGCGGGCCCAGCTCGCCGGCAGCCTCTCGGGCGGCGAGCAGCAGATGCTCGCGATCGCCATGGCGCTCGTCACCGACCCTCGTGTGCTCATGCTCGACGAGCCCTCGCTCGGACTGGCGCCGATCATCGTCGATCGGGTCTTCGCCGAGATCGAGCGACTGCGCGAGGTGGGGACCACGATCCTGCTCGTCGAGCAGTTCGCCCGCCGTGCGCTGTCCATCGCGGATGACGCCACCGTGTTGCAGCTCGGCAAGGTCACCATGTCGGGCACCGCGGCCGACGTGGAAGAGGCCGACGCGCTCGGCACGGCCTTCTCCGGAGACTGAGATGGTCCGCTCGCTCGTCGAACGGGTCTTCGACGCCGCCCATGACCGGTCGCAGCTCGCGTTCGTCGCGGTCGACGGCCGGGAGCACACCCTCGGTGAGCTCGAGGCCGTCGTCGCGTCGCGCGGCGAGCTGCTGCGCGGTCTCGGGGTCGGGGCGGGTGTCCCCGTCGCCTTCTTCGCCGGGGATGGCCTCGACCTCCCGCTCAGCTACCTCGCGGTGATCGCCGCCGGGGGCATCGCCGTCCCGGTGAACAACCAGTTCGGGCCCGGCGACGTCGAGGCGGTCGCCGAGATCCTCGGCGAGGCCATCTGGCTCAGCGACAGCAGCCGGGCACCGGTGTTGGACGCCGCGCTGGCGGCGGTCCACCGGGCCCACCACGTGTACGACATCGACTCCTTCGAGCTGCTCGCCGGGACACCCGTCGAGCCCGGGATGCGGCGGACGTCGACGGTGCCGCACGACCCGGCCGACCCGGTGGACGTCCTGGCCTTCACCAGCGGCACCACCGGGAGCCCGAAGGGTGCCTGTCTGAGCCGGAGCGCGCTCGACGCGGCGCTCACCAGCTCGGCCCGCAGCTACCGGTTCGGCTCGGACACCGTGCTGCTCTACACCGCCGCCATGGCCTTCGTCCCGACGGTGCTGACCCAGCTGCTCGGCGCCCTCGCTGTCGGCGGGCGGGTCCACCTGCTGCGGTCGCGCGTCTGCTCGACATGGCTCGAGCAGGCCGAGCAGGTCGGCGCGACGTTCACGTACGTCCCGACGCCGGAGCTCGCTGACTTCGCCCGGACCGCCGACCAGCGCGGCGGGGTCCCGTCGTTGCGGACGATCTTCCACGCCGGGAGCGCCGTGCCGCCCGAGGTCATGGAGAACGCACTCGGCGTGTTCGGCGACCGGATGCTCGAGGCCTGGGGCATGACCGAGACGTGCGGTGCACCCATCACCGTCACGGTCGAGGGTGACTCGGCGGAACTGGGTCCGGCGCGCTTCGCCCTCACGGTCGGGCGTGCGGTCCCGGAGGCCCGGGTGCGGCTCGACGTCGACGAGGGCGAGGGCGAGCTCCTGGTCGCCGCGCCGTTCCTGTGCCGCGGCTACCTCGGTGTCGACGGGTTCGAGCCCATCGACCGCGAGGCCTTCCCGACCGGTGATCTCGGCCGCATCGACGACGGCTTCGTCGCCATCACCGGTCGCCGCAAGGAGCTCATCATCACCGGCGGCATCAACGTCTCACCCGTCGAGGTCGAGCTGTGCATCGCCTCGATGGACGGCATCGCCGAAGCGGCGGTCTTCGGCGTCGACGATCCGCGATGGGGCGAGGCCGTGAACGTCGCCGTCGTCCCGGCGCCCGACGCGCAGGTCGACCCCGACGCGATCGTCACGTTCGTCAAGTCCCGGCTCGCGCCGTACAAGGCGCCGAAGGCCGTGCACGTCGTGTCGGAGCTGCCGCGGACGGCCAGCCACAAGATCATGCGCCACGTGCTGCGTGAGCGCTTCAACACACCCCATGAAGGAGCACCGAATGCTTGAATACGGCGCAGTCGACGCCTGGATCAACCCCAACCTCGGCGAGGACCTGGCCGAGGATCGCGACGTCGACTACCTGTTCCCGCACCTCGCCGAGCTGAAGCGTCGTGGGACCACCACCGAGCAGCTCATCGACGAGATGGACGCGGCCGGCGTCGAGAAGGCGGTCCTGTGTGCCGGCTACGGCGACGTCGACGACGTGCCCTGGGTGAACGAGGCCCTCGACGCCCATCCCGAGCGCTTCGCCGGTTCGATCGTGATGCACCCGAAGACCGGCATGGACGGCGTGCGCCGCCTCCAGTCGCTCGTCGAGAACCACAACTACCGGATGGTCCGGTTCCTGGCGTTCGACACGCAGCTTCCCTACGACAACTACCAGTACTTCCCCTTCTACGCGAAGGCGATCGAGCTCGACATCCTCGTGGGCGTGAACGTCGGGATCCCGGGTCCGAAGGTGCCCGGGAAGTACCAGCACCCGCTGGTGCTCGACGAGATCTGCTACTACCTGCCCGAGCTGAAGGTGGTCATGTCCCACGGTGGTGATCCGTGGGCCGCGCTCTGCGTGAAGCTCATGCTCAAGTGGGAGAACCTCTACTACATGTCCTCGGCCTGGGCGCCGAAGCACATCCCGAAGGAGATCATCCACTTCCTCAACACCCGGGGCACCGACAAGGTGATGTGGGCGAGTGACTACCCGCTGCTGACCCTGGAGCGTTGCGCCGAGCAGTTCGAGGCGCTCGAGCTCCGCTCCGAGGAGCACCGCCGGGCGTTCGTCCGGGACAACGCGAACCGACTGTTCTTCCCGAACTCGGACAGCTGAGCCACACGCCTGCGATGCCCGACACGATCGAGCAGCGGGCGGTGGAGGCGGTGCTGGGCACGGCCGCCGTCGGTCGACGACTCGGGATCAAGGCGACGATCGACCCCGCGGCTCCCTGCGTCCGAGCGCTCGCCGCCCGGGGTTGGACGCCCACCCATGTGCTGGTCTGCGACCAGTTCGGGTGGGGCGTGTCGGGCCTCTCCCACCCCCGGGGAGGTCCGATCAACCCACTCGACCCCCGACGGCTCCCCGGGGGGTCGAGCTCCGGGTGTGCCGTCGCCGTGTCCGCGGGCCTCGTGGACACGGCGATCGGCACCGACACCGGTGGCTCCATCCGCATCCCGGCGGCGTGGTGCGGCGTGCTCGGGTTCCGGCCGTCGACCGGCCGGGTGTCGACGGACGGGATCGCCCCGCTCTCGCCGACGTTCGACACACCCGGGCTCATGACGAGGACGGTCGAGGACCTGCTGGCCGCTGCGTCCGCCTGGGGCATCGACGCGTCGCAGCCCGGTCGACCCGTTCGCGTCGGGGCGGTGCGCTCCGCCACGCCGGTCAGCGCCGCGGTACGGGCTGGCTACGACGCCGCGCTGGCGCGGCTCGGTGAGGCAGGTGTCGCGGTGGTCGACGTCGAGTTGGACACCCGTGGTCTGCGTCGGACCTTCAGCGCGATCCAGATGGCCGAGTCGGTGCGCTCGCTCGCAGCGGTCGATCCGGCGACGTTCCTTCCGGCGGTCCGGGCCCAGCACGACGCCGCGCTCGGGGTGACCACCGACGACGAGGCAGCGGCTCGCACCCAGCGGGCTGCGTTGCGCTGGCCCGCCGGCGTCGACGTGCTCGTCCTCCCCACGGTCGGTGCCGAGCCGCCGCTGGTCGACGCACCCGACACCGTCGCCACCGACGAGGGACCGTTGCCGGTCGCCCGCTCCGTCGTCGAACCGAACGTCCTCGCCCCGCTCCTCGGGGCGCCGGCGCTCACCGTTCCCATGGCCGCCGGCTCGACGCTCGGACTCCAGCTCGTCGCACCCCCGGGAGCCGACGAGCTCCTGCTCGGCCTGCTCGAACCGTTCGCCCCGCTGCTCACCGACACCACGGAGATCTGATGACCCGACCTGATGCCACCGAACTCGCCCGACTCGTCCGAGCCGGTGAGCTGGCGCCGCTCGATCCGGCACGCGACGTTCTCGCCGCCCTCTCCGAGCACGACGGCGCCGCGGTGACAGCCGTCGTCGCAACCGACGACCTCCGGTGCGACGACCCCACGGGTGCGCTCGCCGGCGTCCCGATCCTGCTGAAGGAGCTCGGCACCCACGCTGCGGGACTTCCGAACCGCGAGGGCCTTCGCTTCCCGGGGGGAGACCCGGATCCGGTCCCGATCGACGCCGCGTTCGTCGCACGCCTCCGCGCCGCGGGTGCGGTGATCGTCGGCTCCACGGCCACCACCGAGATGGGTCTCACCGCGCGCCTCGACGGCCGACCGGGGACCGTGCCGGTGCATCCCCGACACCCGGAGCACACCCCCGGAGGGTCGAGCACGGGCGCCGCCGTCGCGGTCGCATCGGAGCTGGTGCCGATCGCCCACGGCACCGACGGGGGCGGCTCGATCCGGATCCCCGCCGCGTTCTGCGGCCTCGTCGGACTGAAGCCGTCGCGGGGGACGGTCTCGTTCGGTCCGGTGATCGGCGACACGCTCGGGTCGCTCGCGGTCAACTTCGGACTCACCCGATCGGTGCGAGACGCAGCGCTGCTGCTCGACGTGGTCGCCGGTGCAGAACCGGGTGATCCCTACGGCGGTCCTGTCCCTCCGGCCTCGGGATACGCCGCCGCGACCGCGGAACCCGGCCGACCGCTGCGCATCGCCGTGTGCCTCGACGTGCCCGACGGCGCCCTCGCGGTGGACCCCGAGGTCGCCGAGTGCGTGCAGCACGTCGCCCGGACGCTCGTCGACCTGGGCCACCACGTCGAGGAGCGACCCGGGTGGCTCTTCGGGAACCGTCGGACACGCGACGCGATGGCCGTGGTCTGGACGGCGATGGCGGCAGAGGGTGCCCGGCGCGCGCTCGCCCGCGACGCGCAGCTCGGCGCCGGTGCCGCAGCGCTCGCGGCCGAGGGTGAACGACACAGCGCGGGAGAGCTGGCCGCTGCGCTGGCCCAGCTGTCGACCGTGGCGCGCCGGATGGAGCGGGGCGCGTTGGCGGGCGTCGACCTGGTGCTGTCGCCGGTGTGTCCCACGCCGCCACCGGTGGTGCGAGCCGTCGGGCCGACCTCGGCCGACGAGATCCTGCACGAGACGCTCGACGAGCTGCTCGTCTTCACCTACGGCGCCAATGCGACCGGGCAGCCTGCGATCTCGGTGCCCGTCGGCGACCTCCCGTCCGGTCTGCCCGCTGCGGTGCAGCTCCTGGGAAATTGGGGGAGCGAGGCGACGCTGCTCTCGGTGGCGGCGGCGCTCGAGGCCGCCGCCCCGGTTCGTGGCTGATCGGACCTCAGGAGGACGTGACCAGGTCGCCCCGGACCATCACCTCGATGCTGCGGGCGAGCGTCTCGTCGTCGCAGCCGTCGTACCAGTCGTGCAGGACGTGGACGTACATGGGTTGCTGGACCAGCGCCGAGAACATCTCCGCAGCCACGGCTGGGTCGAGGTCGGCCTCGACGATCTCGTGATCGATGCCCGCCTCGAAGATGTTCGTGAGCTGGTCGAGGAACCGCCCGAACATCTTGCGCCAGGCCTTCGATTGCGAGGGGTCGGTCGGCAACGACTCACGCCATGCGCGGTACACCCCTGCGTTGCGCCGGTAGGCCTTGATCGACTCCACATATGTGGGAGCAACGACCAGGCGGCCGTGTTCGTCCGCGGGGTAGAGCGATGTCTCATAGAGCTCGTCTTCCACGGCCGCCTGGAGGCTGCGGAAGACGTCTTCCTTGTCGGTGAAGTACTGGTACGCGGTGCCCGCTCGCATGTTGGTCCGACTGGCGATGCTCTCCATCGAAACACCCGACATGCCCGATTCTGCGAACACCTCGTTCGCCGCCGCCTGGATCCGCTTGACGGTGGCCATCCCGCGGGACGACGCCGGTTGAATGCGGCCCGGTGCAGGGCTCCATGCCAGCACCCGCCGCGACGATCGTCGCACTGCGGAGGGGCGGGGCGTGTCCGGGTCGGGCAGGGTGTCACCGCCGCTGCTGAACATCCCGTGGAGGAGCACCACGCGCAGCGTCGTCGCCGCCTCGGGTCGGTCGAGCGAGAGCCATCCACACCGCTCGGCCAGCGACAGGTAGCCCACCGTGTCTGTGATGAGCTGCGCCCAGACGGGGGAGTCGGCGTCGGGAGCGAAGGCTTCGAGCGCGACCCTCCGATCCTCGGAGATCCACTCGTTGGCGAGGGTGACCTCGGCGAACCGGTCGGCAGCGTGCTGTCGCACCGTGTGGAACGTGGCCCGGATGCTGTCGTCGCTGCTCATGGTCTCCTCGACCGCGCGCAGCGTTCCCTGGAACCGACGGTTGACCTCGAACCATGCCTCGAACAACGCGTCGAGGCTGTCCTTTCCGGAGAAGACCTGCTGCAGCTCCTCGTCGTAAAGGAGGACGAGGGCGCCGAGAAGTCCGATCTTTCCCGAGAAGTGCTGGTAGATCGCGCCCGTGGTCAAGCCACTGTCGTCCGCGATCTGAGCCAGCGATGCGCCCTCGTAGCCCGCGGATTCGAATCGGCTTTCCGCCGCCTGGAGGAGACGCGAACGGGTGACCTGCCCGCGGCGCGAAGGCGACGACGTCAACCACGGCGGCTCAGTCGTCATCTCCGCCCTCGACCCGAAAGGTGTCCCCAGTGAACGCGCACACAGTGATGATAGGAGAGTCGGTTCCACTCGGCGCCTCCGTCCAGCCCGTGGTCCGGTCCGCCGGACGGCTGATCGTGCCGTTCTGGCCCGCCGATCCTCGGCTCGGCCAGTTGAGCTGGCCCGACGAGAGCGAGGTCCTCATGCCCGGGCGTTGGAGCCCGCCGATCGGACCCGGGGTGACCTACCGCCGGACCAGCTACCTCGACCAGGCCCGGACCCTGCCGGGAACCGTGGACGTGCTGGTGGTGGCGGCGGTCCGTGACGCCGATGGATGGGTGCTGCCCTGGACGTCGGGGACCACCGGCGCGGTGGCGACGGCGGGAGTCGATCGGGTCGTGGCGGTGGAGGCCCGCGGACAGACCGTGGTGCCCGGCGCACCACGGATCCGCACCGATGAGATCGACGTCGTCGGCGTCGCCCCCGAGCCGCTCTCATCGGTTCGGGCCGACGCCGTCGCTCGCCCGCCGAGCCCCGAGGTCGAACGCATCGGTGCCGCCCTGGCCGATCTGATCCCCCGAGGCGCCTGGGTCGAGCTCGGCATCGGCGCGCTGCCGAGTGCTCTGCTGCGTCACCTCCCGCCGGATCGGGTGGCCGGCTTCGTGTGCGGCACGGCCGACGTGAACCTGCTCGAGTCGGTGACGGCCTGGGGTGCCGCCGGGTGGACGGTTCCCGTGCACACCGCAATGGTCTTCGCGCCGGACCATCTGGTCGCTCGAGCGGTGGAGGCCCAGCAGCTGTGGCTCGTCCCTGCCGAGGTCTCGCACTGCGGTTCACCGGAGCTGCCCTTCGTCGCGGTGAACGCCGCCCTGTCGGTCGATCTGGCCGGCAACGTGAACACGGAACGGGTGGACGGCCGGGTGGTGTCGGGCCGGGGCGGCCATCCGGACTTCACACGCCGCGGCCACGTCAGCACCGGGGGCCTGAGCATCGTGACGCTCCGCTCCCGGAACCGGAACGGGGCGTCGAACATCGTGTCGTCGCTGACGGCACCCGAGCGCTCCACCGACGGCGCGCTCGTCGACGTGATCGTCACCGAGCACGGCATCGCCGATCTCCGTGGGCTCGACCGGGAGCAGCGGGCCGGGGCGATCACGTCCATCGCCCACCCGGACGACCGCCGCACGCTCCTGTCGACCGAGCCCGTGGCGGCCTGCTCTTCGGCCGCGGCCGCGTGCTCGTCGACCGCTTCGTCCTGACCCGGGCCGACCTCGGCGGTGACGTGCGGGCGCTGGTTCTTTCAGCCGTGCCGTTGGTCGCTCAGCCGTGCGGTTGGTAGAGCGCGGCGAGGGCGATGGCTGCTGCCGTGGCGACGTTGATCGAGTCGGTCCCAGGGGTCATCGGGATGCGGACCCGGTGGTCGGCCGCCGCCATCGCGTCGTCGCTCAGCCCCGGCCCCTCCGCGCCCACGAGCACCGCGACCTTGTCGGGCAACCGCTCGAGGACCGATCCGAGCGGCGTCGAGTCGGCTGCGGGGGTGAGCGCGAGCGTCGTCATGCCGTCGCGGCCGAGGTCGCCGAGGATCGTCGGCCACGCGTCGGGACCGACGCGAGCGAACGGCACTCGCAGCACGTGGCCGAGCGACACCCGGGTCGACCGCCGGTAGAGCGGATCGGCCGTCGTCGGGTCGAGGAGCACCGCGTCCACGCCGAACGCCGACGCGTTCCGGAAGAGCGAGCCGAGGTTCTCGTAGTCGTTCACGCCTTCGAGCACGAGCACTCGGCAGGCGCCGTCGAGGACCATCTCAGGCGTCAAGGCCACGGGGCGTTCGGCGACCCCGACGATCCCGCGGTGGAAGTGGATGCCGGTCACCTGCTCGAGCGCCGACTCGGGGATGGCGTAGATCGGCACGTCGGTGTCGAGGATCGACTGGGCGCGTACCGCGTGCTGCGTGGCGACGAGGGCGGATCGCACGGGATACGGCGACTCGGCGAGTGCCTCCAGCGACAGCCAACCTTCGACGGTGAAGATGCCGGCGTTGCGCTCGACCCGTGCCCTCACGTTCGGCTCCCGGAGGTGCCGATAGTCGGACAGTCGGGCGTCGTCGAGGTCGTCCACCATCACGAGGGGCATGCCCTGAGCCTCGCATCGCCGCCTGGTCGCAGCGAAACCGCGCGGTGGCGGCTCCTCGACCGGTGCTCGCTTGGGACCGTGTGGAGCGGGTGACGAGAATCGAACTCGCGTATTCAGCTTGGGAAGCTGATGTTCTACCATTGAACTACACCCGCGAACGGCGCCGACTGTAGCCGCGACGGGTGACCAGCCGGTACTCGTTCCGGTCATCGGACGGCGTGGACGTGCCGGAGCGCAGGTGTCGAACCACTAGGTTCCGGGGCGTGATTCTCTCCGACCGGACCATCCGCGCCGAGATCGAGGCCGGTCGCATCGGCATCGAGCCCTACGACCCGTCGATGATCCAGCCGAGCTCGATCGACGTGCGGCTCGACCACCGCTTCCTGGTGTTCCGCAGCCACACCCGCGCGGTCATCGACGTGAAGCAGGACCTGACCGACCTGACCGAGCTGGTCGAGGTCGACCCCGCCTCCGACGGTGCGTTCATCCTGCACCCCGGCGAGTTCGTGCTCGGCTCGACCGCCGAGCGGGTGACGCTGCCCGACGATCTGGTCGGCCGCATCGAGGGGAAGAGCTCGCTCGGCCGGCTCGGCCTGCTGATCCACACCACCGCCGGGTTCGTCGACGCCGGGTTCTCGGGCTACCTGACCCTCGAGTTCTCGAACGTCGCAACGCTGCCGATGACGCTGTACCCGGGCATGAAGATCGGCCAGATCTCGTTCCTGCGCATGGACGCTCCCGCCGAGGTCCCTTACGGCAGCGGCGAGCTCGGCTCGAAGTACCGGGGCCAGGTCGGCCCGACCGCCAGCCAGTACTGGAAGAACTTCGAGGTCTGATTCACCGGTTCGGTCGACGACCGAACATCAGCCACGCGGCGGCGGCCGACAGCACCCCACTGGCGAGGAAGATCGCTCCCATGATCTGAGCCGCACCCGGCGTGCGCGGCCCTCGCCCGACGGTGACGAGCACCGAGTCGGGCGCGACGAGCGCGACCACCCCGAACGCTGCCATGCCGAGGCCGTAGTAGGCGACCACCAGCAGCAACAACCAGCGCGGCGGATCGTCCATGAGCAGCGCGAGTCCGATGAACAGGAACAGCGCGGCGAACGCGGCGACGATCGGCCACTCCCACCAGCCCTCGGAATGGCCGAGTGACGCCCGGACGATCATGGCGGCCGAGAGGCACACGGTGACACCGACGAAGGTCCAACCGACCAGGCGGTCGCTCACGGTGCCGCGGTGCGTCACGGTCGCGTCGTCGCTCCGGCGGCTCGATCGATCGTCTCGCCGGCCGCTCGGCGAGCGGCCCGCATCGATGCGTGGGTCGCGGCGACGTCGGTGAGCGCGTCGGCAAGCGCAGTCACGTCGACCGGGCGGACCAGCACCGCGTCGGCCGCGGCGGCGAGTCCGAATCGTGCGTCGGCTTCGTCGTCGACGAGCGCCACGACGCCGACCTCGGACAGCTCGGGCTCGGGCCGGCTTCGCAGCGCTCCGACCAGGTCGGTCGTCGCCGCGATGCCGCGACCGGAGTACGAGGCGAGCACGACCGCGACGTCCTCGTGCAGGACGACGTCGGTGATCACCGAGGGCTCCGACGCGGAGGCCGGGTGGAAACCCGCGACCGACAGCAGCCTGCTGAGCAGCGCCGCGGTGTTCCGATGGTCCTCGGCGATGAGCACACGCGCCCCGGAGGGAGGGGCGGCGTTCACCGCGTCGTCACCGCTCGTTGTCGAACTGCACCGAGGCCGTGGCCGGCGTCTCGGCGTTCTCGAGCGCCTCGAGCACGTGCATCGAGAGGTCGCCGACCTTGACCGCGTCGTCCTCGAGGCCCTGCGCCTTCACGCCGTCGTCGATCATCACGTAGCAGAACGGGCAGGCGGTCGCGATGCGGGTGGCACCGGTGGCGACGAGCTCCTCGGAGCGCTCCACGTTGACCTGCTTGCCGATGTTCTCCTCCATGAACATGCGGGCGCCGCCGGCGCCGCAGCACATGCCCTTGGTGCCGTTGCGTCCGGCCTCGACGATCTCGACGCCCTTCAGGCTGCCGATGACGTTGCGCGGTGCCATGTAGATGTCGTTGTGGCGACCGAGGTAGCAGGAGTCGTGGTACACCATGCGCTCTTCGAGCTTGGCGCCCGACATGTCGAGCTGGCCGGTGTCGATGAGCTCCTCGAGGAACTGCGTGTGGTGCAGCACCTCGTAGTTGCCACCCAGCTGCGGGTACTCGTTGTCGAGCGTGTTGAAGCAGTGGGGGCACTGCGTGATGATCTTCTTCACGCCCATGGTGTCGAGCGTCTCGATGTTCTGCATGGCGAGCATCTGGAAGATGTACTCGTTGCCCGAACGGCGGGCGGGATCGCCCGTGCAGTTCTCGGCCGGGCCGAGGATCGCGAAGCTCACGCCGGCGCGCTGCAGCAGCTTCGCCATGGACTGCGTGACCTTCTTGTTCTTGTCGTCGAACGAGCCGGCGCAGCCGACCCAGTAGAGGTATTCGGCCTCGAAGGGGTCGCCGCCGTCGATGATCTCGATGCCGTCGAGACCCTTGGTCCAGTCGGCACGCTCGCCCTGGCTCATGCCCCACGGGTTGCCGGAGTTCTCCATGCCGCGGAAGGCGTTGCCCAGCTCGGTGGGGAAGTCCGACTCCATCAGGGTCAGGTACCGGCGCATGTCGAGGATCTTGTCGAGGATCTCGATGTTGACCGGGCAGTTCTCGTCACACGCCTTGCACGACGTGCAGGCCCAGACCTCTTCGGGGGTGATGCGCTCGAAGAGCGAGGGCGCCGAGATGACGATCTCGGAGTCGACGCCGATGGGGGGCGACACGACGGGCGAACCGGTGGCGTCCATGACCTCACCGGTCTTGAGGACGATCTCGCGCGGGTCGAGCGGCTTGCCGGTGGCGTGCGCCGGGCAGACCGAGGTGCAGCGGCCGCACATCGTGCAGGCGTCGGTGTCGAGCAGCTGCTTCCAGGTGAAGTCCTCGACGACCGAGGCGCCGAAGCTCTCGAGCTCGGTCTCCATCAGGTTCGGCATGGGCTTCATCGCGCCCTTCGGCCGGTCCTTCTCGGAGAGGTACATGTTGAGCGGCGAGGTGAAGATGTGGCGCAGCATCGTGGTCGGCAGGATGATCAGGAACGCCACGAAGGTGAAGATGTGGGCGATCCACATGGCCTGGTACCAGCCGGTGATCGAGTCGACGTTCTCGACCAGACCCGACAGCGGGTAGCCGATGAACGACCACTTCTCGAACGACGGCCGGCCCTGGGCGGCGATGCGGAACATCTCGGCCCCGAAGCCGGTCACGCCGATGGCGAAGAGGACGCCGAGGATGATGATGTGCTCGGGCTTCGACTTGATGCGGATGCGGTAGGGCCGCTGCACGTAGCGACGCACGATGGCCCAGATCACACCGGTGAGGAACACGGCGCCGGCGAGGTCGCCGAAGAAGGCGTACGCCTCGTAGATGGTGCCGTGCAGGAACTTCATCGACTCCGGCACCTGGTGGTTGATCTCGAGCACGGTGGTGACCGCGGCGAGACCGATGAAGCCGAAGTAGATCATCGAGTGCATGATCCCGGCGGCGGGATCGCGCAGCAGCGTCTGCATGTAGAGGCCGGCGCGGAGCTTCGCCATGCGGGCCTTGGCGTTCTTCGGGGAGATGTCGCGCTTGTCGGGACCGCCGCGCTGCCAGTTGCGGACCCGGTTGGCGAACATGACGCCGCCGTAGATGAACATCACCGGCAGGATCGTGTAGAAGGCGAGCTTCACCGGGCCGGGGATGAACTCGAACACCTCGCGCTGGATCGGCGAGTCGTCGTGGAAGGCGAAGACCGTCGCGGTGACACCCGAGATCGCCGTGACCACGCCGAAGCCGAGGCCGATGAGGATCGAGATCTGGAACGGGCGCAGTCGCTTGGGTCCGGGGACCTCTTCGGTGTCGTCCGCAGCGTGGGTCGTGTCTGTGGCGCTCATATCAGCCCGGAATCTACCGGACCGACTAGTGACTGAGCGATTGCTCGGATTCCCGCAGCCGTCGCGCGAGCGAGACCAGCAGCTTGTGCGCAAGCGTGGGGATCTCGTCCAGCACTGCGTTGAACGCCGGCTTGGACAGCACCAGCAGGAGCATGTCCGACGTCGCGGTCACCGTTGCGGAGCGGGGTCCGCCGTCGAGCAGGGCCAGCTCGCCCAGGTGGGCCCCGGGGCCGAGCTCCGCCTCGACGACACCGTCCTTGGTCACCGAGGCGGTGCCGCTCACGATGATGAAGGCCTCTCGGCCGACGTCGCCCTGCCGCGTCAGCTCCGTCCCGGCCGGCACCCGGATCTCGTCGGTCGCCTTGGCGAGGCGCTGCAGGTCGCGCTTCGAACACGCCGAGAAGAGCGGCAGGCCGGCCAGCTGATCAGCAAGTCGTGACATGGCCGAGGATGCTATGGCGGGAGCCTCCGCCGATGCCTCGAGTCTTGGGGGCCCGAACCATCGGGCGGTCCCCGCCAGCGGTCGGCGCGGTCAGTTCGGGCTCGGTTCGTTCAGGGCGTCCATCCGGCCGTGCTCCGCCGTCTCGGTCTGGCGGGCTCAGTTGGGGCTGGGCGGGTCGCCGGGGTCGGGGGCGTTGGGGTTGTGGGTGAGTCGGCTGTTGGCGAAGGCGGCGTCGAAGCAGTCCCAGTGGATCTGGTCGCCCATCCAGTGTGATCCGGCGCCATCGGCGGCGATGTCGAGGCCGTGGCGGCGGTGTGCGGCG
>JAEWED010000060.1 GCA_023389745.1 Actinomycetes bacterium | reverse complement strand
CGCCGCACACCGCCGCCACGGCCTCGACATCGCCGCCGATGGCGCCGGATCACACTGGATGGGCGACCAGATCCACTGGGACTGCTTCGACGCCGCCTTCGCCAACAGCCGACTCACCCACAACCCCGCCACCGGCGACGAGAGGAGCATCCTGACGTCGAACCGACGCAGCTCGAACTGAGCCACGCCGGCTGGCGCCGAGACCGGCCAGACCGCTCAGAGCGCTCGTTCGCCGGCGGCGGCCTTGTCCACGATCGTCGCGACGCGCTGGGCCTTGGTGGTGTCGCGCGACGCACTCACCACCCACCAGAGCATCTGCTTCTTCGCACTGGGTGGGAACGCATCCCAGTGCGCTCGTGCGGCCGGTGTCGCATCGAGCGCTGCGGCGAGCACGCCGGGCTCGATCAGGTCCTCGACCGGGTCGAAGATGGTCCAGTACCCGTTCTGCTGGGCGACCTCGACGGCCCGGCGACCGGCGTCGGTCATCAGCCCGGCCGCCTCCATGTCGGCGACCCTCTGACGGTTCAGCCGGGTCCACGAGCTCTTCGCCTTGCGCGGCGTCATCAGCTGCAGGCCCCGCTCGTCGTCCAGCTTCGTCGCGGTCGAGTCGATCCAGCCGAAGCAGAGCGCCTCCTCGACGGCCTCGGGATACGGGCACCTCGGCCCGGCGCTCTCGCTGCGCCACGAGCACAGCCACACACCACGCTCGACGTCGTGGTGGGCCAGCAACCACGAACGCCACGCATCCCGGGACTCGGCGTGGAAGATCGGGAAGTCGAACTTCCACGTCGCTGGGTGCTCGGACGCCGAGGCGGGCAGGTCACCCATCGGGGCTCAGGCCCCGACGAAGGCGGGCGCCAGCTCACGCCACTGCTCGAGCGGCAGCTCCGTCGGCCGGTCGGTCAGCACCTGCACGCACACGTGATCGGCGCCGGCGTCACGGTGCTGCTGCACCCGGGCGACCAGCGCGTCCTCGTCGCCCCACGCCACCAGCGCATCGACGAGGCGGTCGCTGCCGCCGTCGGCGACGTCGTCGTCGGTGAAGCCGAAGCGCTTCCAGTTGTTCGCGTAGTTCGGCAGTGCGAGGTATCCGGCCAGGTGGCCCCGGGCCAGCTCGCGGGCACGCGTCGGGTCGGTCGAGAGCACGACGGCCTGCTCGGGGGCGACCAGTCGATCCGGCCCGACCGCCTCGCGGGCGACCGCGGTGTGCTCCGGCGTCACCAGGTACGGGTGCACGCCCGCGGTGCGGTCCCGCGCCAGCTCGAGCATCTTCGGACCGAGCGCTGCCAACACCCGGTCCTTCGGCGCCAGCGGCGTCGCCGCGGCGTCGAGCCCGTCGAGGTACTCGCGCATCCTCGTCAGCGGCTTCCGGTACCGGCCGGCCTCGGCCATGTCGATCAGCGGCGCATGGCTCACACCGATGCCCACGAGGAACCTGTCGCCGTGCTCCTTCGTGAGCGTCGCGTGCTGCGACGCGGTCTCGTCGGCCTCGTGCATCCAGAGGTTCAGGATCCCGGTCGCCACGGTCGTCGTCGAGGTCGCGGACAGCAGGTTGCGCACCGCTGCGAACACGTCACCGCCGACGTCGGGGATCCACAGCGCTGAGTACCCGAGCTCGTCCAGCTCCGCTGCCGCCGCAGCGGACTCCGCCGCATCGCCGTAGCGCAGTCCGGCGCTCCAAAGTCCCGTGCCCGTCAGTCGCTGCGTCATCCCCGGAGTATTGCCGCGCCCCACTGCGCCATGTGGGCGCGAGCAGCCGTGCGGTCCCACCCCACGACACCCGACCCACAGCCGACATCCGATCTGGAATCGATGCGTTCACCCCGAATCCGGATCGGAATTCGGGGAGGGGCGGCGGGGGTCAGTCGGTGGCGGGGGTCAGTCGGTGGCGGGGTCGGCGGCCGGCTCGATCACGGCGAGCAGCTGCTTGAGCGCGACCTTGTCACCGACCGAGACCGGCACGTCGGCCACCACACCGGCGAGCGGCGAGGTCAGCGTGTGCTCCATCTTCATGGCCTCGACCACGACGACAGCCTGGTCGGCGCCGACCGCGTCGCCCGGATCGAGCAGCACCGCGGTGACCGTGCCGGGCATCGGGCTGACGATCGCACCGTCGCTGGACGCGGCGGACGCGCCGACGCCGTGGTCGCGGTCCGTCGGCGTGCTGCACCACACCTCGGCGTCACGACCGAGCCACAACGCGTCGCTGCCCGGCTCGACCGCCACACGGAACCGGTGGCGTGCACCGTCCGGGCCGACCAACGACACCGAGCCCACCAGCTCGACCGAGCCGTCGTGCCATCTCGCCGACCACCGGGCGATCGAACCGTCCTCTGCCCGGACCTCGAACGGTGCGCCGGCGCGACCGCCGCGGACCGCCAGGGTCACGGCTCGGTCATCGAGGTCCTCGTGCGAGATCGTCCAGGCGTCGTCGCCCACACGCCAGCCGCCCTGCAGCTGCCACGGATCGTCCACGCCGCCGTCCGCGGCGCCCGGCGACGGCAGCCGCAGCAACGAGCGGGTGATGGCGACCGCCGCGAGCACCTCGTCGGGCGCGTCGCCGGCCGCCAGGGCGTCGAGCTCGCGTTCGACCAGCTCGGTGTCGAGCGACGCGTCGACCACGGCGGGATGGTCGAGCAGCCGTCGCAGGAACCCGGTGTTGGTCCGCACGCCGAGCACGGTCGTGTCGGCCAGCGCGCCGTCCAGGCGGGACAGCGCGGTGGCGCGGTCGGGACCCCAGGCGATCACCTTCGACAGCATCGGGTCGTAGGTCGAGCCGACCACGGTGCCGTCGAGCAGCGACGAGTCGACGCGGATGCCGGTGCCGGCCGGCTCGTGCAGCGCGAGCACCGGGCCCGACGACGGCAGGAAGCCGTGCTCGGGGTCCTCTGCGTAGATGCGGGCCTCGACGGCGTGGCCCGTCGGCGACAGGTCGCCCTGCGTGAACGGCAGCGGCTCGCCCGCCGCGACGCGCAGCTGCAGCTCGACCAGGTCGACGCCCCACACCATCTCGGTCACGGGGTGCTCGACCTGCAGCCGGGTGTTCATCTCCATGAAGAAGAACTCCTCGGGCCGGTCGGCCGAGACGATGAACTCGATCGTGCCGGCGTTGCGGTAGCCGCACGCCTTGGCCGCGGCGACGGCCTGCTCGGCCATCGCGGCTCGTTGGGCGTCGTCGAGCAGCGGCGAAGGCGCCTCCTCGACGATCTTCTGGTGTCGTCGCTGCAGGCTGCACTCACGCTCACCGAACGCGATCGCCGCGCCGTGTGCGTCGGCGAACACCTGGACCTCGATGTGGCGCGGACGCTGCACGAATCGCTCGATGAACAACGTGTCGTCGCCGAACGCGCCGGCGGCCTCTCGTCGAGCCGCCGCAGCTTCGGTCAGCAGGTCCTCGGCGCGGTGCACGAGTCGCATGCCCTTGCCGCCACCACCGGCCGACGGCTTCAGCAGCACCGGGAACCCGATCTGCTCGGCCGCCTCGGCCAGGTCAGCGTCGCTCAGCCCCGGCTCGGCTCGACCGGGCACCACGGGCACACCCGCCGCCGAGACGGTCGTCTTGGCTCGGATCTTGTCGCCCATCAGGTCGATCGCCTCGGCCGGCGGCCCGATGAAGACCAGCCCGGCGTCGGTCACGGCGCGGGCGAACGCGGCGTTCTCGGACAGGAAGCCGTAGCCGGGGTGGATCGCCTGCGCGCCGGTGCGGCGAGCGGCGTCGAGGATCGCCTCGGTGTCGAGGTAGCTGAGCGCCGGGGTCTCCGGACCGATGCGCACCGCCTCGTCGGCGACACGGACGTGGCGGGCGTCCGCGTCGGCGTCGCTGTACACGGCGACCGAGCGGATGCCGAGCTCGCGCAGGGTCGAGATGATCCGCACCGCGATCTCGCCACGGTTCGCGACCAGCACGCGGTCGAAGAGAGCGGAACTGCTGGAGGTGGGGACCGACATGAGGCTCACATCCGGAAGACGCCGTAGCCGACGTCGTCGAGGGGCGCGCCCGAGGCGGCACCGAGGGCGAGTCCGACCACGTCACGGGTGTCGGCGGGGTCGATGACCCCGTCGTCCCAGAGCCGGGCGGTGGAGTAGTAGGGGTGACCCTGGACCTCGTACTGCTCGCGGATCGGCGCCTTGAACGCCTCCTCCTCGGCGACGGGCCAGTCCTCGCCGCGGGCCTCGAACTGATCGCGGCGCACGGTCGCGAGCACCGACGCGGCCTGCTCGCCGCCCATCACCGAGATGCGGGCGTTCGGCCACATCCACAGGAAGCGCGGCGAGTAGGCGCGGCCGCACATCGAGTAGTTGCCGGCTCCGAACGAGCCGCCGATCACGACGGTGAACTTCGGGACCCGGGCGCAGGCGACGGCCATGACCATCTTGGCGCCGTGCTTCGCGATGCCACCGGCCTCGTAGTCGCGGCCGACCATGAAGCCGGTGATGTTCTGCAGGAACAGCAGCGGGATCCGGCGCTGGTCGCACAGCTCGATGAAGTGGGCGCCCTTGACCGCGGACTCCGAGAACAGCACGCCGTTGTTGGCGATGATGCCGACGGGATGCCCCCAGATGTGGGCGAAGCCCGTCACGAGCGTCTCGCCGTAGCCGGCCTTGAACTCGGTGAACCGGCTGCCGTCGACGACGCGACCGATGACCTCTCGCACGTCGTAGGGCGTGCGGGCGTCCGCCGGCACGACGCCGTACAGCTCGCCGGGGTCGAGCCGTGGCGGTTCGGGGTCGAGCACCTCCCACGGCGGCGCATCGGCGTGGGGCAGCGTCTCGGCGATGGAGCGGACGATCTCGAGCGCGTGGTGGTCGTTCTCGGCCAGGTGGTCGACGACACCCGACACCGTCGAGTGGAGCACACCGCCGCCCAGGTCCTCGGCGCTGACGACCTCGCCCGTCGCGGCCTTCACCAGCGGCGGTCCACCCAGGAAGATCGTGCCCTGGTTCCGCACGATCACGGCCTCGTCGGACATCGCCGGCACGTAGGCACCACCGGCGGTGCAGGACCCCATGACCGACGCGATCTGCGCGATGCCCGCGGCCGACATCTGAGCCTGGTTGTAGAAGATGCGACCGAAGTGCTCCCGGTCGGGGAACACGTCGTCCTGCGCGGGAAGGAACGCGCCGCCGGAGTCGACCAGGTAGATGCACGGCAGGCGGTTCTGGAGGGCGACCTCCTGGGCCCGCAGGTGCTTCTTCACCGTGACCGGGTGATAGGTCCCGCCCTTCACGGTCGCGTCGTTGGCGACGATCACGCAGCGGCGACCGCTGACCCTGCCGATGCCGGTGATGATGCCGGCACCGGGGACCTGACCGCCGTACATGTCGTGCGCGGCGAGCGGCGAGAGCTCCAGGAACGGCGTGCCGGGATCGACGAGGGTGTCGACACGTTCCCGGGGCAGCAACTTGCCGCGCGAGGCGTGCCGTTCCCGTGCGGCCTCGGGTCCGCCCAGCGCGGCACGGTCGAGCTCGCTGCGCAGATCGGCGACCAGTTCGGTGAGCGCGGCGCTGTTCGCGGCGAACGCGTCCGATCCCGTGTCGGTCATGGTGCGGAGTACCGGTGCGGTCACGGGCAGCACCCTAGCGACCGGCAACCTGCCTGCCGAAGGGGAGGGGGCCGACGGAGGGGGCGTACGATCGCCCCCGATGTGGACCCTGAGGACGGCACGTCCGGCGATGCGGCGGCAGGCGGTGCGGACATGATCGGCGATGTGTTGTGGGAACCGGGTCCGGACGCCCTGACCAGCACCAACATCGGCAGGTTCATGGCGTGGCTCGGCGAGCACCACGGCGTGGCCGTCGACGACTACGAGTCGCTGCGACGGTGGTCGGTCACCGAGGTCGAGGCGTTCTGGCAGGCCGCCTGGGAGTTCCTCGGCGTGCGCTCGCTGCGAGGCGACACCGGGTTGCCCGACGACACTGGGTTGCCCTATGACGCGGTGCTGTCGTCGCACGACATGCCAGGGGCGCGGTGGTTCCAGGGCGCGCTGCTGAACTACGCGGATCACGCGCTGCGCTGGACCGGCAGCGACGACGCGGTGGTCGCGTGGTCGCAGACCCGCGACGTCGTGACGTTGGACCGCGACGAGCTGCGTCGACAGGTGGCCCGAGCACGCGCCGGTCTGGTCGCGCTCGGCGTGGGCCGCGGCGACCGGGTCGTCGCCTACGCACCCAACATCCCCGAGACGCTGATCGCGTTCCTCGCCACCGCGAGCCTCGGGGCGATCTGGTCGTCGTGTGCACCCGAGTTCGGCCCGGCCGCGGTCATCGACCGGTTCTCGCAGATCGAACCGACGGTGCTGGTCGGCATCGACGGCTACCGCCACGGCGCCAAGGACATCTCGCGGCGCGCCGAACTGGCCGAGATCGCCGCCGCGCTGCCGACGCTGCGGGCCACCGTCGTCGTGCCGTACCTCGATCCCGAGGCCGACGCGACCGCCGTGAGCGGCGCGACGGGTGCGATCAGCTGGGCCGACCTGCTCGCTCACGACGGGCTGCTCGAGTTCGAGCCGGTCCCGTTCGACCACCCGCTCTACGTCCTGTACTCGTCGGGCACCACGGGACTGCCCAAGCCGATCGTGCACGGTCACGGCGGCATGACGCTCGAGCACCTGAAGACGCTGTCGCTGCACGCCGACATGGGACCCGGCGACCGCTTCTCGTGGTTCACCACCACCGGGTGGATGATGTGGAACTACCTGGTCTCCGGTCTGCTGGTCGGCGCAACGGTCGTGATGTTCGACGGTGACCCGGGTTTCCCGGACCTCTCCGCGCTGTGGCGCTTCGCCGAGCAGGCGGAGCTGACCTGGTTCGGCGTCGGCGCTCCGTTCCTGCACAGCTGCCTGAGCGCCGGACTGCGGCCGGGTGACGAGCTCGACCTGTCCCGACTGCGTGCGATCGGTTCGACCGGCGCCCCGCTGAGCCCCGAGGGCTTCCGTTGGGTCTACGAGGCGGTCGCCGGTGAGCAGCAGGGCGAGCCCCTCGCGCTGTCGTCGATCAGCGGCGGGACCGACATCTGCTCGGCGTTCGTGGGCGGCACCCCGATCGTGCCCGTGTACGAGGGCGAGATCTCGTGCCGCTACCTGGGTGCCGCGGTCGAGTGCATCGACGCCGAAGGCCGCTCGGTGGTCGGTGAACGCGGCGAGCTCGTCGTGACCGAGCCGATGCCCTGCATGCCCGTCGGCTTCTGGGGCGACGACGACGGGTCGCGCTACCGCGCCGCCTACTTCGAGGACCGCCCCGGCATGTGGAGCCACGGCGACTGGATCGAGCTGACCGAGCGGGGCACCTGCATCATCACGGGGCGCTCCGACGCGACGCTGAACCGCGGCGGCGTGCGCATCGGCACCGCCGAGATCTACCGGGTCGTCGAGGCGCTGCCCTGGGTCGACGACAGCCTGATCGTGCACCTCGAGGACAGCTCGGCCGGAGACCTGGTGCTGTTCGTCGTCACGACCGGCGAGCTCACCGACGACCGCATCTCGGAGCTGCGCACCGCGGTGCGCACCCAGCTGTCACCCCGACACGTCCCGGACCGTCTCATCGGCGTCGCCGCGGTGCCGACCACGCTGTCGGGCAAGAAGCTCGAGGTGCCGGTCAAGCGGGTGCTCACCGGTGCGCCGGTCGAGTCCGTGAACACGAGCGTGCTCAAGGATCCTGCTGCCCTCGGTCGGCTCATCGACGCCGCTCGTGCGGCCGGCCTGGAGTGACCTCCACCCAGCTGCTCGTCATCGTCGTCGCCAGCTTCGCAGGGGCGCTCGTCAAGGGTGTCACCGGGCTCGGCTACCCCGTGCTGGCGGTGCCGCTCGTCGCGCTGGTCACGGGCATCGAGGACGCCGTGGTCGTCGTCGCCATCCCGAACCTGGTCGCCAACATCGTCCTGTGCTGGGAGGCCCGCGACGCCCGCGGCGAGGCACGCGACCTGGGTCGGCTCGTCGGCTTCGGCATCGTCGGCGCCGTCATCGGCACCGTCGCGCTCGTGCGGCTCCCGGAACAACCGCTGCTGATCGCGCTCGCGTGCACCGTCGGGGTGTTCGTGGTGCAGATGATCCGACGACCCGAGCTCGGCCTGGACCCGGCCACGGCGACACGCTGGTCACCCGTCGCCGGCCTGTTCACCGGGCTGATGCAAGGAGCAGTCGGCGTGTCGGGCCCGATCGTCGCCACCTGGCTGCACGGCTACCGCCTCGCGGTGCAGACCTACGTGTTCTCGGTGACCGTGATCTTCGGGGTGACCGGTGCGGTGCAGCTGATCGTGCTCGGCCTGCAGGGACAGCTGCTGCAGGGCGACCGCCTGCTCGGTGCGCTGCTGGCGGGCGTCGGCGTGGTGGTCGCGCTGCCGCTCGGACTGCGTCTCCGGCACCGGCTGTCCGGCCCCGCCTTCGACAAGGTCGTGCTCGGCGTGCTGCTCGTCTCGGCGGTCTCGCTCGTGTTCGAAGCGTTCACCTGAGACGGATCCACCCGGTGTCCTAGCGTGCGGGCATGACCGAGTTGGGCACCGTCCAGGCCTGTTGGCGCTATCCCGTGAAGTCCCTGCAGGGCCTGTCGGTCGACGCACTGCAGCTGTTCGACCGTGGTGTCGTGGGGGACAGGGTCCGGGCGCTCGTCGAGACCGCGGGCGGCCACCTCATGTCGGCCAAGCGGACCGCGGCGCTGCTCGACGCCTCCGCGGACGACGCCGGCATCACCCTGCCCGACGGCTCGACCGTGGCCTGGGACGACGAGGACGCCGACGCCCGCCTCTCCGCCTGGCTCGGCAAGGACGTGCAGCTCTCCGAGCCCCAGCCGGGCCACCAGCTCAGCTACGAGATGACCTTCGACCCGCCCGACGACGAGGCCGAGTACTTCGAGATCCCGGCGCCGGTCGGGACGTTCGTCGACCTGGCACCGCTGCACGTCGTCAGCAGGGCGACCCTGGACGGCGCGGCCGAGCTGCGCCCCGACCTGAACTGGGACGTGCGCCGCTTCCGGCCGAACCTGGTGCTCGACACCGTGGGCGGCGCGTTCGTCGAGAACGAGTGGGTCGGCCGATCCCTGCGCTTCTCGTCCGGGGCGACGATCCGCATCTCGCAGCCGACGGTGCGCTGCGCGATGCCGCTGCGGTCACAGCCGGAGCACGCCGGCCACGTGGCGCTGGGCCGTCAGCCCGAGCTGTTCCGGGCGATGAGCGAGCTGAACACCGAGTACCCGAACCACGTCGGCGCGTACGTCGACGTCGAGGTGCCGGGTCGGGTGGCCGTCGGCGACTCCATCGAGTTGGTCTGAGCGCCGCCAAGCAGCGGGTCAGGTCAGCGGGTCAGGTCAGCGGGGGCGCAGATCGCCCGATGGGCGGGTTCGGTAGAGTCCGAGCGTGATCGACGCACCCGGACGACTCGAGGACGGCTTCGGCCGGGTCGCGCGCGATCTCCGGGTGTCGGTGACCGACCACTGCGACCTGCGCTGCGTCTACTGCATGCCCGAGGACGGCCTCGACTGGCTCGACCCGGCCGAGCAACTGAGCTTCGACGAGATCCAGCGGCTGGTGTCGGTGTTCGTGTCGCTCGGCGTGTGCACCGTGCGCCTCACGGGCGGCGAACCGTTGATGCGGCCCAAGCTCGCCGAGCTGGTCGGTTCGCTGTCGCGGCTCGACCTCGACGACCTGTCGATGACCACGAACGCGACGACGCTCGCCCGCCACGCCGACGCGTTGGCCTCGGCCGGGCTGCGCCGTGTGAACGTCAGCCTCGACACCCTGATCCGGCACCGCTTCGAACGGATGACCCGACGCGACGCGTTGGACCGGGTGCTGGCAGGCATCGACGCGGCCCGCCGTGCCGGGCTGTCGCCCATCAAGATCAACGTCGTGCTGGTCGACGGCACCAACGACGACGAGATCCTCGACTTCGTCGAGTTCGCCCGCACCACCGGTTGCGACGTGCGCTTCATCGAGGACATGCCCCTCGGCGGCGGGGGTGCGTGGCATCCCGAGATCGTGGTGCCCGCGGCGCGCATCGTCGCGACCGTCGAGCAGCGCTACGCGCTCGTCCCGCTCGCCCGGGGGTCCGAACCCGCGGCGGGCTACCGCTTCGCCGACGGTGCGCCCGGCCGCATCGGTGTGATCTCGAGCGTGACCGAGCCGTTCTGCGAGCAGTGCGACCGGCTGCGGCTCACCGCGGACGGTCAGCTGCGGACCTGCCTGTTCGCCCACGTCGAGACCGACCTGCGCACGCCGTTGCGATCGGGTGCGAGCGACGCCGCGCTGGCGGAGCTGATCCGCGACGCGGTGGCCGACAAGGGTCCCGGGCACATGATCGGCCGCCTGGGCTTCGAGCAGCCGGTGCGGCTGATGTCCCGCATCGGCGGGTGAGCGTGGGCGCGCGACCGATGGGCGTGGTGCTGCGGTGACGACGGTGCTGCTGTTCGCCCGGGCGCGGGAGCTCGCGGGTACGAAGACCGCTGAGATCGACGGCGCGACGGTCGCGGACGTGCTGCGTGTCGCCGGCGAGCGCTACGGCGCCGAGTTCGTGGAGCTGAGCGAGACGTGTTCGGTCGTGGTCGACGGCGAGGTCGTGCTGCCCGGCGAGTTCGGATCCCGGTCGCCCGGCGCCGAGCTCGCGATCCTGCCGCCCGTGTCCGGGGGCGCAGTGGATGAGCTCAGCGCAGTGGATGACCATCATCGCGACGCGCCCACGATCACCGTCGGTGTGCTCACCGTGTCGGACCGCGCGTCCCGGGGCGACTACGAGGACCTGACCGGCCCGTCGATCGAGGTGGCGCTGTTGGACTCGCTCGCGACCGCCGACACCGCGGTCGAAGTGGTCGTGCGAGCGGTCGTGCCCGACGAGTTCGACCGGATCGTCGAGGCCGTGCGCACCTGGTGCGACGGTGACCTGGTCGACCTGGTCGTGACCAACGGCGGCACCGGACTGTCGCCCCGGGACGTCACCCCGGAGGCCGTGCGGTCGCTGCTCGACGTCGAGGCTCCCGGCCTCGCCGAGTTGATGCGGGCACGGGGCCTGGCACACACGCCGATGGCGGCGCTGTCGCGCCAGGTCGTCGGACGGCGTGGCCACACGATCGTCGTGGCCGTGCCCGGGTCGGTGAAGGGCGCGGTCGAGAGCATCGAGGCGATCGCGGGCGTGCTGCCGCACGCGATCGCGACCGCGGGGGAGCGACCATGACCGATGCCGCCACGCACGGGCCCGACGTCACGGTGATCGCCGGGCTCGAGGCCGAGTCGCTCGACGTGCGCGCCCTGGTCGACTCGGTGCGTCGCGACGACGCCGGCGGGATCGTCGTGTTCGAGGGCACCGTTCGCACTCCGAACCATGGCCACGAGGTGCTCGCGCTCGACTACGAGGCGTGGGAGGACAAGGTCCCCGCGCAGCTCGAGCGCTTCGCACGGGAGGCGGCCGACGAGCACGGCCTGCGCGCCGCGCTCGCCGTGCACCGCGTCGGGCGCGTCGAGGTGGGCGAGCCCGCCGTCGTGATCGTCGCGGTCGGCGTGCACCGCGACGCAGCGTTCGTCGGCGCCCGCGCGCTGATCGACCGCGTCAAGGACGAGGCGTGGATCTGGAAGAAGGAGCTGCGCGTCGGCGGCGAGGTCTGGATCGAGGGCTGCTGACTTCCTGAACCGCGGGCGCCCTGCACCCCGGGCGCCCTGCACCGCGGGCGCCCCGAACCGCCGGCTACCAGGTGTCGTGGTGCACGATCCGGCTCATGTCACGCCGGGCGCCGGGCTGGAAGTCGGTGCCGAGAGTGTGCGCGACGGGGATCAGGGCCCCCTGCATGATGTGGTCGGGGATGCCGAGCAGCTCGGCCGCCTCCTTCTCGTGCAGCAGGTGCAGCGTGGTCCAGCAGGTCCCCAGGCCACGGGCCCGGGCCGCCAGCATGAAGTTCCACGTCGCCGGCAGCAACGAGCCCCACATGCTGGCCTGGATCATCACGTCCATGCCGTCGGTGCGCATGTTCAGGCACGGGATCACCATCACCGGCACCTCGCCCATGTGCTCGGCCAGGTACTCCGCGGAGTCGATCACCCGCTTGGTGGTCGCGACGTACTCGGGATCGTCGGCCGGCAGGTTCGCCTCGGCCGCGGCGCGGTCGCCGTAGAACAGCTCGAAGCCCTGGCGGTAGAGCTCGCCGAGTCGGGCGCGCTTCTCCGCGTCGGTGACGACCACGAAGTGCCACCCCTGCGCGTTCGACCCGGTCGGCGCCTGCGCGGCGAGCTCCAGGCACTCGTCGATCAGCTCGGGTTCGACCGGACGCGAGAAGTCGAGTCGCTTGCGGACCGACCGTGTGGTCGACAGCAGCTCGTCGGGGTTCAGGTCGAGCAGGGGGTGGGTCATCGTGCTCCTCGCAGCAGGACGCCGGGGCGGGCGCCGGTCTCGGTTCCTTCGGCGAAGGTGACCTCGCCGGACTTGATGGTGGCCACGTAGCCGGTCGCGCCCTGCAGCAGGCGCGAACCGCCGGCGGGCAGATCGTGGGCGACATAGGGGTTGCCGAGCTGCAGGCGGTCGTAGTCGATGACGTTCACGTCGCCGAGCATGCCGACCTGCAGCGTGCCGCGGTCGCCCAGGCCGTACAGGCGGGCGGTGTCGTGGGTCTGCTTCTTCACGACCCACTCGAGCGGCAGGGTCTCGCCGCGGGACCGGTCGCGGGTCCAGTGGGTGAGCATGAACGTGGGCATGGACGCGTCGCAGATCACGCCGCAGTGCGCGCCGCCGTCGGCCAGTCCGGCCGCGGCACGTGGGTGCAGGAACATCTCGCGCACCGGGTCCAGGCCGCCGTCCGCGTAGTTGAGGATCGGCACGTAGAGCAGGCCGTGGCCGTCCTCCGCGAGCAGCGCGTCGTAGGCGACCTCCTCGGGCGTCACGCCGTTGGCAGCCGCGATGCCGGCGAGGGAGCGTTCGGGACCGGGTTCGTAGTCAGGCGGGTCGCCGAGCAGGTAGGTGCGGCCGTACGCGCCGGCCAGACTGGTGCGGGTCGCCTCGTCGGGCTCCCAGGACAGGATCGCCTCGCGCACCTCAGGTCGGCGCAGCTCGGCGACGAGGTCCTCGTGCGAGAGGCCGCGGGCCCGCAGCTCCTGGTAGGCGGGGAAGGCGTCGAAGAAGCCGTAGGTCGTCTGCAGGCCCGACAGCAGACCGGTCGCCCGACCTGCGACCTGTGGCCAGATGTCGGCGCCCTCGTCGACCGCGTCGAGTGACGCGTCCATGAGCTCGCGCCACAGGCCGGGCGCGGTGTCGACCTGGATGAGCGCGAACGTGACGGGTCGTCCGATCTTCGCCGAGAGCCGGCGCATCCAGTCGACCTCTTGCGCCGGGCCGACGATGTCCTCACCCGCGGCCCCCTGCGGTGCGAGCTCGAACACGCCGGTGCCGAGCTCGCCGAGCGCGGAGCCGATGCCGAACAGCTCGTCCTCGGCGGCGAAGGTGCCGGGCACCGGTTCGCCGTCGATCGCGACGTGGGCGATGGTCCGCGACGTCGAGAAGCCCAGCGCGCCGGCAGCGACCGCGTCGCGCACGATCTGCTTCATCGCCGCGATGTCCTCGGGTGAGGCGGGCTCGTTGCGGGCCCCGCGTTCACCCATGACGTAGGCGCGCACCGCGCCGTGGGCGATCTGCGTGCCGACGTCCATGGTCCAGCGGCGTGACTCGAGCGCGTCGAGGTACTCGGGGAACGACTCCCAGCTCCACTCGATGCCCTCGGCGAGCGCGGTGCCGGGGATGTCCTCGACGCCCTCCATCAAGCCGATCAGCCAGTCACGACGCTCGGGTGCGGCGGGCGCGAAGCCGACGCCGCAGTTGCCCATGACGAGCGTCGTGACGCCGTGCCACGCGGTCGGTGCGAGCACCTCGTCCCAGGTGGCCTGGCCGTCGTAGTGGGTGTGGATGTCGACCCAACCGGGCGTGACGAGCAGCCCGGTCGCGTCGATCTCGTCCCTGCCCCCATCGGTCGGCTCGCCCTCGCCAGCGCGGCTCACCGCGGTGATGCGGCCGTTCGTGATGGCGACGTCCCCGACGAACGCCGGTGCACCGGTCCCGTCGACGACGGTCCCGTTGCGGATGACCAGATCGTTCACAAAGCCCCCCTTGTGTGTCGCCGCCGAGTGTACGGGCCTCAGCTGCGCTTCGACTCGGTCATGGGCCTCAGCTGCGCTTCGACTCCGGGGTGAAGGTCACTGGCATGGTCTTGATGCCGTTGACGAAGTCGGAGTGCAGGCGGTTGGGCGGACCGGCGAGCGCCATGTCGGGCAGGCGATCGACGAGCTGGCGCATGGTCGCCTTGATCTCGGCCCGGGCCAGGCTGGCGCCCAGGCAGAAGTGCACGCCGCCGCCACCGAAGGTCACGTGGTCGTTCGGGGTGCGGGTGATGTCGAAGGTGTGCGGATCGTCGAACACGTCCTCGTCGCGGTTCGCCGACGCGTAGTAGATGACGATCTTCTCGCCGGCCTTGATCGGCACGCCGCGGATCTCGGTGTCTTTCGTGGCGGTGCGACGGAAGTTGTGGATCGAGCTGCCCCAGCGCAGCATCTCCTCGACCGCCGAGTCCCACAGGCTCGGGTCGTCGCGCAGCATCTGGGCCTGCTCCGGGTGCTCCATGAGCGCCAGCATCGAGTGGTTGATCAGGTTGCGCGTCGTCTCGTTGCCCGCCACGACCAGCGTCACGAAGAACAGGTTGAGCTCCATGTCGTCGAGGCGATGTCCGTCGACCTCGGCGTTGACCAGCGCGGTCATGATGTCCTCGCGAGGGTGCACCCGGCGGTCCGCTGCGACCGCGTCGCACATCGCGTAGACCTCCATCGCAGCGACGGCCTCCTGGCCCTCCTCGACCTGGTAGTCGGGGTCGTCGAACGAGCCGATGAGGCGGTTCGACAGCTCGACCATCTTCGGCCAGGTCTCCGGCTCGAGGCCGATCATCTCGCAGATCATCTGGACCGGGACCTTGGCCGCCACGTCGTTGACGAACTCGCACTCGCCGCGCTCGGCGATCTCGTCGACGACGGCAGCGGCACGGTGGTCGATGTCCTCGACCAGCTTGGCGATCACCTTCGGGGTGAAACCACGCGACACGAGCCGGCGGTAGCGGTGGTGCTTCGGCGGGTCCATGTTGAGGATGGTCAGGCGGATCTGTGCCAGCGCCTCCTCGGTCTGGTCGGGGATGAAGGTGCTGCCGAGCTCCGAGGAGAACGTCTCGACGTCACGGCTGACCAGGCGCACGTCCTCGTGCTTGGTGATCGCCCAGAAGCCCGTGCCGTTGGGCTCGGGGTGCCAGAACACGGGAGCCTCGCGGCGCAGCAGGTCCAGCTGCTCGTGGGGCTCGTGACGTCCCCACGTGTGCGCCAGCAGATCGATGTCGTCGAGGGTCAGCTCGTCGGTTCCGTCGGCGATGGTCATCTCATGTCCCCCTGATGTCGGTCTGGTTGGTGTCGATCGGTCCGGGTGTCGCGTTCTGGTCGCCCGCGTGTGCATCGAGCACGCCGAGCAGTGTCGTGATGGCGAGGTCGTCGGGCATCGCGTCGGGCGCGACTCGTCGGACCATCTCCAGGCCGAGCAGCGTGCCGACGAGAGCGGGTGCGACCGTGCTCGCGTCGTCGCCGTCCCACATCGCATCGGCGTCCATCGCGGCGAAGGCGCGTCGGTAGCGCTGCGCGAGACGATCTCGGGCGTCGTCGCTGCGGGAGGCGAAGCTCCACAGCTCGTGCTCGAGCGCGATCCACCGCCCGTCGCCGACGGCGGGGTCGGCGAAGTTCCGCCACAGCGCGGCGACCTTCTCGCGACGGGTCGGTGCGTTGACCAGCTCGGCGGCGATGACCACGGCGACGTCGTCGACCCAGCCGTCGACCAACGCGAAGAGCAACCCTTCCTTCGACCCGAAGTGGTCGTAGAGGGCACCCGAGGTGCGTCCGGCAGCACGGGCGATCGCGTCGACCGACGAGTTGTCGACGCCCTGCTCGGCGAACAGGCGCGCCGCTGCAGCGAGCAGCGCTTGGCGCGTGAGCGTGCGCCGTTCCCCCTGGGTTGCCATCGGACTTATGTTGACGGCGTTATGTAACTGGGTCAACCCTTCCGTGCGACGGAGCTGGCCCTCCGCGAGCTCGCCGCACTCGCCAGGGCGCCGAGCACACCGACGCCGATGCCGACGACCGCGCCGCCGAGCCCACGGCGTGCAGCGTCCTCGGACATCCGATGGTGGTTCGCCAGCCCGCCGAGCAGGTCGGCCGCGTCCGCTCCGGCCGAGGCGAGGAACCAGCCGGCGGTGTGCTCGCCGCCACGAAGGCCGCTCGAGGCGAGCATGCCGCCCACGAGTGCGTCGCGGTAGCCCATGGACCGCAGCAACAGGCTCGAGGTCGCGGTCGACTCCGAGTCGTCGCCCCACAGTCGGTTCGCGGTCTCCGGTGCGACGATGAACGAGACACCCGACAGCGCTCGCAGTCCACCGACGACGATGGCGGCGCGGTCCGTGATCGCCCGCCCGGCGACCTGTCGTGATGTGCGGTCCTTGCCCATGATCCCCCGATGCTCGATCAGATGCGGGGGAGCGTACCGAGCTGTTCGCTCATCGGCGCTCGCGGACCGACCGGCTGCCGGTCGCCACGAGGGCGCCGCCTCTGATGCGGTCGTAGGATCTGGTGATGGGAGCGTTCGAGGTGGTGTGCGAGATCGAGCCGGCGACTCGTCCCGACCTGACCAGGGTCCGCCACCAGATCGGGGTGCTCAGTCCGATCGCGACCCGCTTCCTGATCCCGGACAACCACATCGGTCGTGCCACGGTGTCGAGTGTCGCTGTGGCCCATGAGGTCGCGCAGATGGGGTGCCGCGCCGTCGCATGCATCAACGCCCGGGATCGGAACCTGCTCGGCTTCCGCCGTGATCTGCTCACCGCGGCCGCGTACGGCGTCAGGGAGTTCCTCTTCGTCTACGGCGATCGTCCCGAGACCGGCCGACGATCCGACGACCTGACGGTGCGGTCCATGGTCGCCATGACGCGCGACTTCGCCGCGGAGCAGGCGATGCCCATCCGCATCGGCGTCTCGTGCGGCCTCGGCGCGGTCCCGGCATGGAAGTACGACGCCGATGCCTGGTACCTGCAGGTCTCCTACGACCTCGACGCCATGGTCGCCTGGCGCGCCGGCATCGACTTCGACGGCGCGGTCTACGCCGGGGTCATGGCCCTGCCGTCGGCGGGCATGGCCCGCAAGGTCGGCGCCGACGTCCCGCAGCTCGCGGTGCCCGACGACATCGTCGACCGTCTGGAGGCCGACCCGAACGCGGGCGTCGATCTCGCGGTCGAGCTGGTCCTCGCCGTTCGTGACTCGGCTGCGTTCGACGGCGCGCACCTGATTCCGGTCAACCGCTACCGGCAGGTCGCCGCGGCGCTCGAACCCGAGCTGCGCTGACACGTCGCATCCGGGGAGAGCAACGAGATGAGACCGCTTCGCTACTCGATCAACGTCACGCTCGACGGCTGCTGCCATCACGAGGCCGGGCTCCCGCCCGACGAGGATTCGATGCGTTACTGGACCGACGAGATGGCACGGGCTGATGCGCTGCTGTTCGGTCGGGTGACCTACGAGATGATGGAGTCGGCGTGGCGGAAGCCGGCCAGCGGCACGTGGCCGGACTGGGTGACCGAGTGGCAGCTCCCGTTTGCCGAGGCCATCGATGGTGCGAAGAAGTTGGTCGTGTCGACCGCGTTGGGTGAGGTCGACTGGAACGCCGAGTTGCTGCGGGGTGAGTTGGGTTCGGCGGTGCAGGCGCTGAAGGACGAGCCGGGTGAGGGTCTGTGGGTGGGTGGTGTGACGCTGCCCGTGGCGTTGGCGGATCTGGGATTGATCGACGAGTACGAGTTCCTGGTGCAGCCGGTCCTCGCCGGTCACGGGCCGACGTTGCTCGCCGGTCTGCGCGAGCGCATCGAGCTCGAGCTCGTGGATCGCCGGGAGTTCCGTTCGGGCGCGGTGGCCGTGCGGTACCGGCCGACCCAGGGCGCGGCGTGATCTCGGGCGTACGGGCACGCTGAAGATCGAGACTCCAGGGGCAGCGTTCCGGCGTCACGGACCCGGCGTTCGCGACCTGGTCACGTACTGTGATGCCGTGGATCCCGCACTGCGGCGTCGAATCGACCTCGACCTGGCGCTGGAGCCGAGCCTTCCCGACGGGATCGTGCGCGACACCTCGGTGCACGACTGGCAACGGCTGCTCGACCTCGTTCAACGAAAGGGCTGGCGAGCTGAGTGGTCGGGTGGCGGGGGATGGTCAGTCCCGCCCTCGGCCGTGGAGATGTTCGCCGTCGAAGAGCGTCATGCGCTCAAGGTCTGGCCCGTCACCGAGCTGCAGGTCAATCTGTTTCCTTTCGGCCAGAACTCGATCGACTTCGACCTCGACAGCAGGCAGCTCGTCGGCCAAGGCCTCGATGACTGCGTGGACTTCGTCCGTGAGTTGGGGCAGTCGATCGGCAAAGTGGTCGAGCTCTCCCACGAAGGCGATGGTTCTCTTGTCTTCCTGCGGTATGACCCCGATGCCGACGAGCTGACTTCCGGCGCGGAACCCTGAGCGGTCGTTCGGGACAGGTCCGGCAGTTCACGTGTGTGCACTGCTGAAGAACCGCACTCGTCAGGGGTTTGCGCGGTGGGCGCCAGCTGATCGTCTCGACACCGGACCAGCGTTCGATGGTCGTTCCGAGCATGCGCTCGGCAGCCGCGATCTGCTCTGCGGCCCATCGCTCCGATTGCTTCGCTGCGTCACCCTTGCACCTGTTCGAGCTGCCGCTCTCCGTCGTGTCCGCCCGTCGTGCTGCGCCGAGTCAGCGAGCAGGACTCGCGACAACGTCGGTTCGGAGCGTCAGCTTGTGTCCGCGCTCGACCGGCTTGCCTTCATGTCGGCGACCGTGTTCGAACACGACGGATCTCCCTTCCACCACGGGGACGACCTGGCCCTCGATCACGGTCTCGCCTCCTTCGCACCCGCCGCACGGCAGAAAGAGCAGCACCGTGAGCATCGTGCGGCCGCGCGCATCCGGCCACCAGGCTTCGTCCGCGTGCGCGGAGAAGGAAGCGCCCATTCCGTAGCTGTAGACGCGCATCCTCGGGTTGCAGCCGACGGCTTCCCACTGGGCGACCGGCGGATCGAGGACCGGCGTTCCGGGGCCGTTCGAGAAGAAGGCGCTGACCGGTGGAAGGATCGGACCGAGTCGTTGCCAGATGAGGCTCGCCAACTCGGGAGCCTCCCAAGCAGCTCGGTGGCGACGCCCGATTGAGCCCCGCCCCAAGTCCTGCTCCTCGAACGGCCGGGAGCGAGCGTGCGCGGCGACGCGCTCCAGTTCGACCGTGGTGAAGAGATCATCGGCGACGATGACTCCCGAACGTGCGAAATCAACCACCACGACAGCATCGCGGACGACGCCGCCCCCATCGTCTGCAGTTTCCACGTGCCGAGCCGACTGCCGGGATCGTCGGGGCGGGTGCTCGACCAGGCGGTGTGATGACCCGGTGGTCCGAGGCCGTCCGGGGCTGCCGGGTACGGTGCGTCGGTGATTCCGGCCGGGCAGTCGAGCGGAGCGAGGGGCCGCGTTCCATTCCGCGCTCGGAGCATCGCAAAGGTGTGGATCGCGTTCCTGCTGGCATTGGCGCTCGCCGGGGCGGCGTGCGCTGGCCGAGAGAAGCCCGCACTGCCAGTGGCCGAGGTGGGTGACGACCTCGTCGTGATGACGTTCAACATCCACCACGGCGAGGGGGTCGACGGGACCGTCGATCTCGACAGCATCGCCGCGGTGATCCGGCACGCCGGCGCCGATGTCGTCGGGCTTCAAGAGGTCGATCGTCATTTCGATGGTCGAAGTGGATTCGAGGACCAGCTGACGGCGCTCGGCGAATCGCTCGACATGCACACCGCCTTCGCTGCGACGCTCGACCTGCCGCCGCACACGCCAGGTGATCCACGTCGCCACTACGGCAACACGCTGCTCAGCAGGTACCCGATCAGTGCCTCGAGCGGTGTCGCGCTGCCGGCACCGGATGGCGCCGAGCCGCGTGCCGTGCTCAGCGCGACCATCGACATCGACGACTCACCGCTCTCGGTGCTCGTCACGCACCTCGGGGCTGGACCGGACGACGAACGCGAGCGGCAGGCGGTCGCCCTGTCCGAGATGGTGGCTGACGACGGCACGCGGACCGTGTTGCTCGTCGACGCGAACGACCAGCCAGGTTCTCGAACCCTGAGGACGCTGCGAACCGACCTCGTCGACGCCTGGGCGACTGCTGCCGGCCACGGGTTCACACACCCTGCCGATGAGCCGTCTCGTCGGATCGACTATGTGCTGGTGACCTCGGAC
>JAEWED010000048.1 GCA_023389745.1 Actinomycetes bacterium | reverse complement strand
CGGCCTGGCCGGGATCCGGTCGGTCGACGACGAGTCGCTGGGCGTGGACGTGCTGCCGGGGACCTTCGGCGACCGCTTCGAGCGCGAGCTGCGCGAGGCCCACGGCCTGACCTGCGGCCACTGGCCGCAGTCGATGACGCTGTCGACGGTCGGCGGTTGGATCGCGTGCCGCGGGGCCGGGCAGATGTCGACGCGCTACGGCAAGATCGAGGACATCGTGGTCGGCCTGGACGTGGCGCTCGCGGATGGCCGCACGATCACCACCGGCGGGTTCCCCCGCACCGCGACCGGGCCGGACCTGACCCAGCTGTTCGTCGGCTCCGAGGGCACCCTGGGCGTCGTCACCAGCGTGCGCATGCGGGTGCACCCGGTGGCCGCCCACGAACGCCGCATCGTGGTGTCGCTGCCGAGATTCGTCGACGGGCTCGACCTGTGCCGGCGGATCATCCGCCGTGGTGCCACGCCAGCGGTGCTGCGCCTCTACGACGGGACCGAGTCGGACCGCAACTACCAGGTCGGCACCGACCGGGCGGTGCTCATGGCCCTCGACGAGGGCGACCCGGCGATCGTCGACGCGGTCTTCGCCGTGATCGAGGACGAGCTGGCGAACGGTCCCGTCGCGGCCGAACGCCTCGACGACGGGCTCGCGGACCACTGGCTCGAGAAGCGCAACGACGTCGCGGCACTGGAGCGCTACATCAGCGGTGGCCTCGTGGTCGACACGATGGAGATCTCCGCGCCGTGGTCGAAGATGGCGGGCATCTACCACGACGTGCTCGCCGCGATCGGCGCCGTCGACGGCACCCTCGCCGTCTCGGCGCACTGCAGCCACAGCTACCTCGACGGCGGCTGCCTCTACTTCACCTTCGCCGGCCAGCCGGCCGAGAAGGGCGACGACGGCTTCTCCACGCAGGAGTCGACCGAGCGCTACTACCGCGGCGTGTGGGATGCGGGCACCAGGGCGGTGCTGGCCGGCGGCGGGTCTCTCTCGCACCACCACGGGGTCGGGCTCAACCGGGCCGGCTACGTGGCCGAGGCGCTCGACGGCGGGCTCGACGTGCTGAGCGCGGTCAAGAAGGCGCTCGACCCCAAGGGCGTACTCAACCCGGGCAAGCTCGGCCTGGCCTCGGCCTTCGGCAACGCAGGGCTGGTCTGAGATGACCTCACCGCGTGCGACGCCCGGGCCCGGCGGCAACGCCCTGCCCGAGCTCGAGCCCCTCCAGGCGCTGTGGCGCGGGATCATCACCGGTCTGGTGCTGGTGATGCCCGCCGCGATCCTCAACAACCTGCTGATCGACGACGGCACGATCGAACCGGGTCACCCGGCGACGTTCGTGTTCTGGCTGCTGATCCTCCTGGGCGGCGCGGCCGGCGGCTGGGCGACGATCCGGTTGGCACCGTCCGCGCAGCTCGCCCACGCGGCGGCCGCCGGCGCGGGCGCCTACCTGGTCGCACAGGGCGTCGGCGTCGTGCTCCGTTTGATCTCGGGTGAGCACATCAGCTGGCTCGCCTTCCCGTTCATGGCGATCCTGATGGCGACCTGCGGGATGCTCGGGGGCATGTTCGCCCGCAAGTGGCTCCAGCAGAACGGCCCCGCGCCGAGGGGCGACGACTGACCGTGACCTGTCCGGGGGGACCTGAATGAGCATCCTCGTCATCGACGCCGGCACCAGCGGTGTGCGTGCGGCGATCGTGCACGCCGACGCGACGATGGGCATCGAGCGCCGTCGAACCACGCTGCCCGACAGCCCCTTCCCGGGCCTCGTCGAGTTCGACGCCGTCGCCTACGCCGATGCCGCGCTGGACTGCGCGCGCGAGGTGCTCGACCTGCACGGCCCGGTCGACGCCGTCGGCATCTCGAACCAACGTGCCTCGGTGGTCGTGTGGGACGCCGCGACCGGCGAGCCGGTCGCCCCCGCCCAGGGCTGGCAGGACCTCCGCACGATCGGCGACTGCCTCATGTTGAACGCCGAGGGGTTCCACCTGGCACCCACGCTGTCTGCGACCAAGGTGGCGAACATCCTCGACGCGGTCGATCCCGACCGTGTCCGTGACCTGCGCTTCGGCACGGTCGACTCCTGGATGGTGTGGCGTCTGACCGAGGGGCGACTCCACGTCGCCGACCGGTCCAACGCAGGGGTCTGGGGGCTGCTCGACCTCGACTGCGCGCGGCCCGACCAGCGGCTGCTGGAACGACTGCGCATCCCCGAGACGATGCTGCCGACGGTGGTCGACTCCTCCGGTGTGATCGGCGAGGCGACGGCGCTACCCGGGGCACCGGTGATCTGCGGCATCGCGGGCGACCAGCAGGCGTCGTTGGTCGGTCAGGGCTGCGTGCAGCGAGGGATGGCCAAGATCACCTTCGGCACCGGCGCCATGCTCGACGTGTTCCTCGGTCCCGACCGGCCGTCGTTCCCGACCCGCGGCCAGGGTGGGACGTTCCCGCTCGTCTGCTTCCAGGACCGGGGCGAGATCGCGTGGGGCGTCGAGGCGGTCGTGCTGTCGGCCGGCACGAACATCGAGTGGTTGCGCGACGACCTGGGCCTGATCCCCGACGCGGCGTCGTCCGCCGAGATCGCCGCGTCGGTACCCGACGCCGACGGGGTGACGTACGTGCCGGCGCTGTTGGGCCTCGGCGCTCCCCGCTGGGACTACGGCGCGCGTGGCTCGCTGCTGGGCCTGACCCGAGGGACCACGGGTGCGCACATCGTCCGGGCGGTGCTCGAAGGCGTCGCCGAGCGCGGCGCCGACCTCGTCGAGTCCGCCGAGCTCGACAGCGGCGTCGAACTGGGCACCGTGCGCATCGATGGAGGCATGAGCGCGAACCCGGTGTTCGTGCAGGCCCTGGCGAACGCCACGCAGCGCCCGATCGAGGTCTCCCCCGTGCTCGAAGCGACCGCCATGGGAGCGGGCCTGTTGGCCGGTCTCGCCGTCGGCACATGGTCGTCGTGGGACGACATCGCGGCCACGTGGCGACCCGCATCGGCGGTCGAACCGGGCCCTGCGACCGACCGGGACCGTTGGCGTGAAGCCGTCGACCGCTCGGTGGAGTGGATCAGCGACCTCTCGGCGCTCGACTTCTGAGCGTGCGGCCGGGGTGCCGCCCGTCACAAACCGCTGCAATCCAGGGGATCCGGGCCCCTCGGACCCCCGTTGGGCCGGATGGTCCATTCGTCTAGGACACCGGGATCAATGGGCTCCAGAAGCCCGATCGGGGTGCCGTAGAAGGATCATGAGCGATTTCGAGACCACCACCGCCGCAGCGCTGAGGAACGCAGAGTGGTCGACCGTTGCCGACGCTGCGGCCCCGATCCTTCGCCGGGCCACCCTCGGGGCGGTCCTCCAGGAGCGCCGCATCGAGCTCAGCTACGACTGGGAGCGAGGCGAGTACGAGCTCGGCCCCACGGTGATCAGCACCGGCGAGTTCTGAACAGACCTTTCGATCGGCGAGGGGGAGCGCGGCCCCCTCGTCGGTCGGATGATCGCCACCCCAGGGTGACGAGCCCCCCAACAACCTCATCGAGGTACACGCCCAACGGCCGACCGGTGCTCCGGTCGGCCGTTGCGGCGTTCAGGCGCCAGTGGTTCCGGCGCCAGTGGTTCAGGCGTCCTGGCGTCGTTGCGCCGTGCGACCGCCGCCGAACCAGGAGCCCAGGTCGAGCAGGAACCCGAGGGCGACGATGAACCAGCCCAAGCCGCTGACGCCACCGATCGGCGCGTAGCAGAGGGCGTAGAAGACGGTCGTGTACGGCAGGAACACGAAACCGAGCAGGCCCACGAAGAACGAGTCCATCGCGATCGTCATGCGGTCGGTGAACAACCACATGAGGAACAGCACGAGCCTCGGTGAGAGCCATGCGAACAGTGCGACGAGACATCCGCAACCCAGAGCTGGCATCGACTTCTCCCGACGGTCGTTTCCCTCGTTCCTAGTCGATCGGTGCCGCAGGGCGAGGCATCGTCGACACCGGTGACGTGCGCGGGTGCGCGCTCCGGGCGGACACGGGCCGGAATCGCCCACTTCGGGTGGCGCCCGACGACGCTGCCGCGGCGACAATGCCGGCGTGGAAGAGGACGGCGTCCCCGCCGCGGACGACAGCGAGCACACCGCCGACCGCAGCCTTCACGCTCCCCGAGAGGGCTGGGGCGTCAACGCGGCGATCGGCGCGGCGTCCCTCGCAGCGCGCGCCGCGGGCGACGTGGCCGGTGCGGTCGGTGACACCGTGCTGGTCAAGGTGCTCGACCAGGCGGCCCGGAAGGTCACCCGACCGCTGTCGCGTGAGGGCGAGGAGGTCCGGGACCGAATCGGCAGCGAAGGCGTTCCTGCGGCGCAGGAGGCGATCCGTCAGGCCACCCCCGGCGTGGTCCAGGCGATCGATGTCAACGAGATCCTCGCGGCGATCGACGTGGACGCCCTGCTCGACCGCATCGACGTGAACCGGATCGTCGACCGCATCGACGTCGGAGCGATCGTGGCGAAGGTCGACGTCGACGAGCTCGTCCAGCAGGTCGACGTCCAGGCGATCGTCGCACGGGTCGACATCGACGCCCTGCTCGAGTCGATCGACCTGGACGCCCTGCTGTCACGGATCGACGTCGGCTCGCTCGTCGGGCGCATCGACCTCGACCAGCTCCTGGCCTCTGTGGACATCGGCTCGCTCGTCGAGCGCATCGACCTCGACGCGCTCCTGGCCTCGGTGGACATCGGAGCGCTCGTCGGGCGCATCGACCTCGACCAGCTTCTGGACTCTGTGGACCTGGACGCGCTGCTGCGCCGCCTCGATCTCGACCACCTGTTGGGCTCGGTCGACCTCGACGTGCTGCTGTCGAGGATCGACATCAACGCGTTGATGGACCGCCTCGACATGGATGCGCTGGTGGCGAACACCGAGCTCGGTGGGATCATCGCCCGTTCGACGAGCGGGGTGGCGTCCGAGGCGCTCGACGTGGTCCGCAGCCAGGGCGTCGGCATCGACAACTTCATCGCCCGGGTCGTCAACCGTGCGCTTCACCGCGAGCTCGACGAGCTGCCGCAGGGTCCGCCGTTGCTGGTCGACGTGCCGCTCGCGCTCCCCGCTGCGGAAGGCGCGCCGACAACGGGGGCGGTCGACGCCGTAGGGGTGGCGGGCTCGTGAACCCCGACGTCACCGATGCGATCACCCAGCAGGGTCACTACGCGGGTGCGGCCACGCGGTTGGCGGCGTTCGCGATCGACCAGAGCGCGGCGACGGCGATCTTCGCGGTCGCCTCGGCGGTGCTCGCCTGGGCGATCACACTGGTGACCGCCGGGGAGATCCACTGGGACGCGGCGACCTGGTTGACCGGCGCCGCGTACGTCATGTGGTTGTTCGTCTACTACGCCTATCCCTGGGCGGTGAGCGGCAAGACCCTCGGGATGGCGCTGGTCGGGATCCGGGTGGTCCGTGCCGACGGCGCGCCTGCAGGTGCCGGGAACGCCACGGTGCGCACGCTCGCGTTCCCACTCAGCTTCCTCACGTTGGGCCTCGGGTTCCTGCCGATCATGACGGGTCGGCACCGTCGGGCGCTGCACGACGCCATCGCGGGGACCGCGGTCGTCTACGCCTGGGACGCTCGCGCCGCTCGCCTGCGCTTCCTCGCCCGCCAGCACGCCGGCGAGACGCCCCACCCAGTCTGAGCCGCCCAATCGGTCTGAACTGGCCGGCCTGCTGGGCACGCAGGGGGCGAGCTGCGATGATGTGTCCCGTCGGTGAGTCGATCGGGTGACCGCGGCACGCTTCCGCGGAAGCGCGTCGAGGAAGGTCGGGACTCCACAGGGCAGGGTGCTGGCGAGAGCCAGGTCGGAGCGATCTGACGGATCAGGGCAACAGAGAACAGACCGCCGATGGCCGGGAACCCTTCGGGGCGACCGGCACAGGTCAGGGTGAAACGGTGCGGTAAGAGCGCACCAGCGTCGGGAGCGATCCCGGCGGCTCGGCAACCCCCACCCGGAGCAAGGCCGAGCAGTGGGATGGGCGGCTCGTCCGCCGGACCGCTCTCCGGAGCGGCACGGCACCCACGGGTAGGCCGCACAGATGGATGGTCACCGAACGGGACCCCCGCAAGGGACCCGGGAACAGAATCCCGCCTACAGATCGACTCACCGACACTCACCCGCTCCGCCGACGCCGGAGGGGCGGTGGGCTGACGTCGACGGCACATCGGCCCTACATCGGCCGCATGGTGAAACCCGGGGACCGCCGGAGCCTTGGGAACGAAATCGTCGCTCCGTGCCACGCCACCGTCAGGACACCAATCAGCAGGAGCGATGTCAGCCGCCTTGTCGACGTGGCCTCGCGTGCCGCCGCTTCAGCGTCGAATTCGAGAGCGATGGACGTGGTCTCCGCCATCGCTCCGGTGATCTCGATCAGATGGTCGGTCTGCAGCCCACCTACGGCGAGTAGGTCATTCGTGTACCAGCCATTGGCAACCGACTGCTGGGGTGCTGAGTCCGTGAGGACCTGGTTCAAGTCGTTGTCCGACTCGGCATCTTCCAGTTGGGCCTCGAAGGTCGATGCGGCAACCTCGGGCGGTCCCGGGTCGACGAGATCTCCATCCGCTCCCGGGTCCAGAGAAATGAATTGATGAACCGCAGCCGCGCTGAGCACCACGAAGCCAACGACGCGGATGATGCCGCGCCAGTCCCACCATCGAATGGACATTCTGAGTCTCCCTCTTCCCGCCGTGAGGCTATGTGCGCTCGCCGAGAACCGTCACGTTCGTCAGCTGCGAATGGGCACGGGGAACTGCGCCACTCGATGAAGCTCCGCCACGCTCGATCGAGCGACTGCCGACGGGCACATTTCGTCGCAACTCGGCGTCGAGCACTTCCCTGGCCATTCGACCGGAACGCACACCGCTTCCGTAGAAGCGCCACGTCGAGGTTCAGCGGTTCAGGAGCTCCCGCCAGGTCTCCAGGTCCTCCCCGTCCGAGGTCACCACGAACCATGGAATGGCGCACGCGTGATCCGGCGACGGATCGTCCTGTTCAGGACAGGCAACCCGAGCGACGGCGTCGGCTAGCCGTTTCTGCTCGGCATCGTCGTCGCACTCGACGTACAGCGAGATCTGCACCATCCGCGGGGCCGTCATGGGAGGCAGTGTCGCATCAGGACCTGGGTCCTGCAGCCGAATTCGTCGCAACTCGGTTCTGGAGACCACCCCACACCCTCCTTCCCCGACCGTCCGCGCTTCCGCGAGAGCGTCAGCGCCGCGCCGCAGCAATAGCGCGCGAGCCCTGCACAAGACCTTCACATGACAAGCGGGACTTCCACACAGGCGCCTCCGTAACCTCCTGCGGGTGGGACAACGGGTTCTGGTGATCGAGGACGAGACCGCCATCGCTGCGTCGGTCGCAGCACGGCTGCGCAACGAGGGCTTCGAGGTCGACCTCGCCGCGGACGGTCCCACGGGTGTCGAGATGTGCGAGCGGCTCCAGCCCGATCTGGTCGTGCTCGACGTCATGCTCCCCGGGTTCGACGGCTTCGAGGTCTGCCGGCGCATCCAGCGCCACCGTCACGTCCCGGTCCTCATGCTCACCGCGCTCGACCAGGAGACCGACCTGATCGTCGGGCTCCGGGTCGGTGCGGACGACTACATGACCAAGCCGTTCAGCGCCCGTGAGCTCGTCGCACGCATCCAGGCGATCCTGCGGCGCACCGAGGCCGGCCGGAACACCACCGACGACGGCGACGCACATGTCCTGCGAGCCGGATCGGTGGTGCTCGACGTGCGCACCCGCGTCGTCACGCTCGACGAGGTGGTCGTGCACCTCACTCCCACTGAGTTCGACCTGCTGCGCTGCCTGCTCGACGCCTCTGGCACGGTCCTCACCCGCGAGCAGCTGCTCGCAGAGGTCTGGGGTTACCGGGACGGCTCCGGCGCACGCACCGTCGACTCCCACGTCCGCTCGCTGCGACGAAAGCTGGGCGACGGCGTCATCCGCACGGTGCACGCCGTCGGCTACGCGATCGGCGATGCGATCGGCGACACGCCGTGAGGCCGCTCGACCGGATCAGCTCGATCAAGGTCAAGCTGTCGATCGTCATCGTGCTCGCCGTGCTGATCACGGCGCTGGTGTCCACCATCGGCTACCGCGCCGGCATCGCCATCTGGCTCCGACCGCTGATCGCAGGGGCGATCGCACTGCTGGTCGCCTATCCGATCGCCCGGGGGATCACCTCGCCGCTGCGCGAGATGGCAAGAGCCAGCAAGGCGATGGTCGACGGCGACTTCGACGCCCCGGTCGCGGTCACCTCCCGCGACGAGGTCGGCGATCTCGCCCGGGCGTTCGTCCAGATGCGCTCCGAGCTGTCCGAGGTCGACCGCCAACGCCAGGCGCTCATCGCGAACGTCGCCCACGAGCTGCGCACGCCGCTCACAGCGCTGCGGGCCCGCCTCGAGAACGTCGTCGACGGCGTCGAGCCCAACGACACCGACCATGCACAGGCGTCGCTGCACGAGGTCGAACGCCTCAGCGAGCTCGTCGACCGGGTCCTCGACCTGAGCCGACTCGAGTCGGGTGCCAGTCCCCTGCACGTCGAGCAGTTCGACGTCGAACCGCTGCTGCACGAGGCGGCCTGGAGCGCGTCGCACGACGGCGACACCACCCGAGTGGTCGTCGCCGCGACCGACGGCCTCGTCTACCGCGGCGACCGCGCACGGGTGCACCAGGTCGTGACCAACCTGGTCGACAACGCGCTGCGTTGCAGCCCGCCGGAGCGTCCGGTACTCGTCGAGGCCTCGTCGAACGACGGTCGCCTCCACCTGTGCGTCACCGACGAGGGACCCGGGATCCCCGCCGGGGACCGCGCCCACGTCTTCGAACGCTTCTACCGGACCGACGACGCCAGGTCGCACTCTGCGGGGGGCTCCGGACTGGGGCTCGCCATCGTCGCCGAGATCGTGCAGCTGCACGGAGGTTCGGTCGAGGTCGCCACCGATCGCAGCGAAGGATGCACCGTCGTGGTCGTCCTTCCCCACGTCACAGGAGCCCACCCATGACGATGCTCGAGGACCACCCACCGTCGCCGGCCGCACCGGAGCCCGCAGCCCCCGGGGCCAGGGTCCCGCTGATCGGCGCGGTGCTGGTGCTGACCGCCGTCCTGGTCGATCTGTCGTTGCAGACACGGGCGTCAGGCGTGGCCGCGTTCCTCGCCGTGGCGGTGCTCTGCGGCGGTCTGGTCGTCACCGGGCGGGTCCGCCGTCTCGTCGGTCGGATCCTGCTGGGGGTCGCGGTCGGGATCGGCGCGCTGTTCGCCCTGCGGTCCAGCCCCTGGCTGCTCGCGCTCGACCTGCTGACGGTGTGCGTGGTCCTGGCACTGGCGGTCACGTCGAGCGCCACACCGCCGAAGGGCACCCGCTTCTCGGTCGCCAGCCGTCGCGTCGGCGCCACGCTGCAGTCGGTGCTCGTCGCCCTGCCGCTCGCGGTCGCTGCGGTCCTGTCGCTGTTCCCCCGCCCCTCCGAGGGGGCCGGGCGCCGACTCGGTGGCGTCGCCCGAGGTCTCGCACTCGCGCTGCCGCTGCTGCTGGTCGTCGGCGTCCTGCTCGGCTCGGCCGACCCGGTCTTCGCGTCGCTGTTCACCGGCGTCGATCTCGACCTGTCCGGCACCCCGATCCACGCGATCGTCGTCGCACTGGCCATCTGGGCCGCCGCCGGCTGCTTCGTGGCCTCGGCACGTCCTCCGGTCGAGGCACGGCCCAGTTCGGTGACCATCGGGGCCACCGAAGGCCTGGTCGTGGTCGCGGCGCTGACGGGTCTGTACGCCGTGTTCGCCGCGTCGCGGTTCACCGCTGTGCTGCGCGGCTCCGACTACGTCGTCGAGACCAGCGGGCTGAGCTACGCCGAGTACGCACGCTCCGGGTTCTTCCAGCTGCTCGTCGTCGCCGGGCTGACCGCCGCGGTGCTGGTCGCCCTGCGCAGTTCGGTCGACCTGTCGAGCCGTCCGGCCCGCCGGGCGTTCGCCGCGGTGAGCGGCGTGGCGTGCGTGCTGACCCTCGTCGTCGTGCACGCAGCGATCGCCGGGCTGGGCCTGTACGCGGACGAGTTCGGGCTCACGCTGCTGCGCTTCTACAGCAGCGCCTTCGCCTGGTGGCTGGGCGTCGCGTTCGTGCTCATGGCCGTCGCGTTCGTCGTCGGCGCCCGCTGGAGCCGCGAGTGGCTGCCGACCGCGATCGGCCTCACCGCGCTGGTCGCCGTGGTCGCCGTGAACCTGGTGAACCCGGACGCGCTCGTCGTCGACCGCAACGTGGCGCACCACCTCGACGGTGGCGACCTGGACGCCCCGTACCTGCTGACTCTGTCACCCGATGCGACTCCCGCGATCATCGAGGCGCTCCCGCAGCTGAACGATTCCGCCGGGTCCTACCTGACCCTCCGGCTGTGCGAGACCGAGCAGCACTCCGGACCCACGGAGTGGAACCTCTCGCAGCGACAGGCCGCCGCCGCGCTCGGGGATGCCTGCCCCTGACGGCACCCGACCCCGGCACGACGCACCCGAACGGCGCCGAACTGCGCCGACGGTGCCGAACGGAGCCGAACTGTGCCCGGACGCGCCTCGGCCCCGGCGAGAGAGGGGAACCGGGGCCGAGACCATGGGGTTGTGTGCACAAGCCGTGATCGTCAGCGTCGGAGCCACCCACGTTCACGGACAGGCACCTCGTGCCCTCCATCCGGACCACTCAAACAAGAAACCTCGGAAATCTTCCGAATCGTCCGATTGGCCAGGATCGGGAGTGTTCCCGCGGCCCGGCGACCCCACGGATCCCGTCGGAGCCGAAGGACCCCCCGATAGATTCGGCAACGACCCGCGCCGGGGCCCTGAGGAGACATCACCCACCATGAAGCCGCAGTTGACCATCGAACAGGCACAGAAGGTCGCGAGCGTCTTCGCACCGCTGGCCAGCTCCCCCGGCTCGCCGCTCGAGACCTCGGAGCTGCTGCGGTCGCTGCGCCCCTCGCTCATGCCGCACGACTCGGTGCAGCAGGGTCTCGCCAGCGGCGTGGCCGTCCTGCTCGCCCGCGGCGTGTCCAACAAGGTCGACAACACCGCCAACCGCCTGACCCCGAACAAGGACTCGCTCGTGCAGCGCGTCGGCGTGCGGGCCGCCATCGCCGGAGCCGCCTACGCCGCTCGACGCATCCCCGACGAGGACGACACCGCGCTCCCCGCCGCGGTGACCCGCCTCGCGGGTGAGCTGATCGAGGGCGGCGCGCTCGGCGGCATGGTCTACGAGCTCGCCTCGGCGGCGCAGCGGCGCTCCAGCAGCACCCAGCGCGGCGCGGCGATCAGCGTCGGTGTGACCACCGCTGCCCTCGGGTTCGCGCTCTACAAGTCCCGTCAGTACCTCGCCGAGCGACGCGACTTCTTCACCGAGGACTTCGACAAGCTGCCGCTCACGCTGCCGAAGTCACTCGCCGTCACAGCGGGCATGACCGGCTTCGGCACCGGCCTGGCGTTCGCCTACCGCGGCACCCGCAAGGGCTTCCAGCGGTACTTCGGCCCGGGCATCACGCACGACCTGCTCGCCCGTTCGGTCAACGCCACTGCTTGGGCTGCGGGCCTGACCGGCCTCTACTGGGCCGGCATCTCCTACGTCGGACGCTCGAACGAGAAGATCGACCCGGGGTACTCCGAGCCGCCCACCACCCCGCTGGTGTCGGGCAGCAAGGAGAGCATCGTCCGCTTCGAGGACCTCGGCCAGCAGGGTCGCCGCTACGTCACCGACGTCGTCACCCCCGAGCTCATCGAAGCGACCATGGGTGAGCCCGCGGTCGCCCACCCGATCCGCGTGTACGTCGGCTTCGACGGCCAGCCGCTCTACCCGAGCGGCCGCAGCGAGGCCGCGCTCGAGGAGCTCGAGCGCACCGGCGCCTACGAACGAGGCACCCTGCTGCTCGTCTCCCCCACCGGCACCGGCTGGGTCGACCACACCATGATCGAGTCCGCGGAGTTCTTCACCCGCGGCGACATCGCCACGGTCTGCATCCAGTACGGCCGCTTCCCGTCGTTCCTGTCGCTGCAGAAGGTCCGCCAGGGCCGCCAGCAGTTCCGCCAGCTCGTCTGGGGTGTGCGTCAGCGCCTCCAGGGAATGGCACCCGAGGATCGGCCCCGTGTGCTCGTCTTCGGAGAGAGCCTCGGTGCGTGGGCGTCGTCCGACGTCATCATGAAGCAGGGCGTCGCCGGCCTCGACCACTACGGCATCGATCGTGCGCTCTGGTTCGGCATGCCGCAGCTGGCACGCTGGTCGGCCGCCGGCCTGTACCGCCCGGGACAGCTCACCCCCGCCGGCACCGTCGGCGTGTTCGACCGCTGGGAGGAGCTCGAGCAGCTCACCCCCGAGCAGCGCGACGAGCTGCGCATCGTGCAGCTGAGCCACGACAACGACCCGATCACCCTGGTGACCCCGACGTTGCTCTACCGCAAGCCCGACTGGCTCGGTGAGCAGCGCGGCCGCGGCGTGCCCGCCGGGCAGCACTGGACCCCGGGCGTCACGTTCATCCAGACGATGGTCGACGCGGCGAACGCCATGCGCAACGCCCCGGGCGAGTTCCGCTCGACCGGTCACGACTATCGCGCCGACACCGCTCGGTTCGTCGCCGAGGGCTACCGCCTGCCCTACACCGAGGAGCAGCTCGCCTCGGTCGAGAAGATCCTGCGGGCCCTCGAGGTCGAGCGGGCCGCACGCATGAAGCCGGCGCCTGCCGCGACCGAGGAGCAGCCGATCGCCCCGCCGGCGCAGCGCACCGAACGTCACGCGAAGAGCACGCACCACCTGCCACGCCTGCACGGCACGCACACCGGTGGCGCTCGCTGGCTCGACGCGCTCTCCGGCGCCAACCACAAGGGCTGAGCGAGGACGGGCTGGGCGAAGACGGGCTGAGAACGAGCGAAGCCGACCGGCCCGGGGGTCGGTCGGCATCGTCGCGTTCGACGATCTGTCGGGTGCGCTCAGGCGCTCAGACCCGAGCTCAGGCGCTCAGGCGACCTGGTCGACGCGGGCGTGCTGGCCCTTCGCCTTGTAGGTCGCGAGCTTCCGGGCCTGCTTCCAGACACCCCGGTAGTACTCGCGCACGGCGGCTCCGAGGTCGATCGGCTCCGAGAGCACCGTGGTGCCGGCACCCGCGCTGGTCGCGATGCCACCGATCTGCAGCACCCGGTCGTCGTTGATGACGTGGCGGTCGTGCAGCTGCGACGCCGGCGCGACGCGCAGGCGCAGCTTGGTGTCGCGACGCGACATGGACCGGACGTAGTCGACCAGGTCGTCGAGGTCGTCCGCGGTGAGCCGGTCGCTCACGAGCACACGGGTGACCGTGGTGTGGGTCACCAGGTACTCGAGCTGCGGACGACGGCAGTAGGGATCGATGACGAGCGGCTGGTCGAGCGCGGCGATGCGACCGACGACGCGGGCGAAGGCGAGCGGGTCGCTCGACCGCAGGTCGGTCTCGAGCACCTCGAACAGCGGCGTGTCCTCGGGGTGCAAGCCCAGCGCGTTGACCACGACGCGCCCCATCTCGGTGGGGACGATGCGCTCGCCGGTCGCGACCTCGATCAGGCCGCGACGCTCGAGCGAGGCCACCGCGCCCTCGCTGAAGTCGACGTCGCGACCGGTCAGGCCGGACACGACCGCGAGGGCTGCAGGGCGGCGCGGCTCGGCGAGGCGCCGGAGCTCTTTGCGCGTCGGCGTCCCGCCGACCTCGAACAGACGCACGGCCCACAACAGGAGCCGATGCGACTCCTCATCCAGAAGATCCATGCGGTCCACGCTAGAGGCGCGGCGCCGCCGATCGACTGATCCCCCGACGACGATGTCGCACCTGTCGGGACGCTCTCGAGCGGTGCGCCTTCAGCGCAGGTGCGACGTCTCGTTGAAGAGGTCGAGCACCGGACGGCCGCCCCGTACGAGGGCGCGACTGATCGACGCGGTGTCGAGGTGCGTCCGCCAGCAGACCTCGTCCCCCACGCCGAGGGCCCACGCGGCGGCAGCCTTGATCGGTGAGACATGTGTCACCAACACGATCGTGCCGGGCTCGTCGAGACGAGCGGCCCACTCGTCGCACGCCGCACGCACCCGTCGACCGAGCGCGGCGATCGACTCCCCGCCCGGCGGCGCGTACGACAGGTCCGACTGCCAGCGCTGCCACACGTCGACGGGCACGTCGGCGACGGGTGTGCCGTCGTACTCGCCGTAGTCGAGCTCGATCAGGCGATCGTCGATGGTGACCGGGTGGCCGAACGCCTCGGCGGTCTCACGCGTGCGCCGCAGCGGGCTCGCCACCACCCCGAGGATGCGGCCGTACGCCCCGGAGGCGACCGACTCGGCGAGCGCAGCAGCCTGCTCGCGACCGGTGTCGTCGAGCGGCGGATCCTCGCGACCCAGGAGCAGTCCCCTGGCGTTCGCCTCGGTCCGTCCATGACGGACGAGCAGCAACGACCGTGGCCCGTTGGCGCTCACGAGCGGCCTCCCCCGCCGGACGTGCGACCCCGGGACCCGCCGGGTCCGCCCATGATCGAACGGTCGAGCTGCCCGGTGCGCAGGAACCGCGACCGACGCTCGGCGTCGTCCAGACCGAAGCGGCGGTACGCCCACCAACCCACCGCCAGGCCGATCACGTCGAGCACCAGGCTCAACAGGCCTCGCGACAGCTCCGGTGCCGAGCCGGCCGAGAAGTCGAGGCCGAGGAACGGCCACCAGAACGTCTCGGTCCGGGTCCAGGCGAAGTCCAGGACGATGTGCAGGTACAGCCCGATCGGCAGCCCGAGCCAGCGCCGACGCACGAGCCGTCGGTTCGACGTCGCGAGCATCACCACGACGAGCACGAGCGTCGGGAACATGAGCGAGTGCATCGGTCCGGCGCCGAAGGGGATCTCGACGACCGGCAGCACCGCGCCGAGCGCGACCAGGCGGTAGTCGAGCGCCGGACTCTGGAACACGGCCCAGGTCAGCACCACCGACAGCACGGCGAACCAGATGATCATCGTCGGGTCCTCTGGTTCAACGCACGAGCATCCGGAAGCACTCCGGACAGGTCACGACGTCGCCCTCGGGGGCCCGCCGCAGCGCGGCCAGCTCGGCGGACGGGATCTCGAGGTGGCAGCCCTCGCAGCGGGCGCCGTGCAGTCGTGCCACGGCGATGCCGCCCAGCTGGCCACGCAGCTCCTCGTACGAGCTCAGCAGCACGGCCGGCACGCCCGACGCCGCCTCGGCGCGCTGGGCACGGGTCTGCTCGACGCTCGCGTCGATCTCGGCCTGCGCGACCACGATGCGCTGCTGCACCGCGGCGATGTCCGCCGCGATCGCGTCGACGGCGGCGTTGCGCTGGGCCAGCTCGGCCTCGATCGGTTCCGCGAGCTCCATCAGCTCGATCGCCTGCTCCTCGAGCTCCGCCTGTCGCGCCTTCAGCGCGACGTGCTCCTCCTGGAGCGATTCGAGCTCCTTGTGCGAGACGACGGACCCGTCGTAGAGCGAGCCGTCGATCTCGGCCGCCTTCGTCTCGAGCTGCAGGGCGTGCTCCTCGGCCTCACGTTCGTCGCCGCGCACGACGTCGAGTCGGGCCGTGGTCTCGGCCACCGACGCTGCCGCGGCCGTGGCGTCGCGTTGGAGCTGGGCGAGCTCGGTGAGCTCCGGCAGCGTCGCCCGCCGGTGCAGGAGCTGGTCGATGGCGGTGTCCAGTTCCTGGACACCGAGGAGCTGCTCGAAGGTCGACACACCCGAACCATAGGCCGCGTCCAGGGCAGCGGCCCCAGCGCCAGCCGGCTCAGCCCTCGTCGTCCCCACCACCGCCGCCACCGCCGCCACCGTCGTCGTCACCGCCGCCCGAGGGTGGCGAGCTGGGCGCAGAGGTCGCGGGCGCCGACGTCGTCGCGGTCGTGCCGTCGCCGGATCGGCCACCCGAGCTGGACTTCTTGCCGGAGCTCGACTTCTTGGCGGAGCTCGACGAGCTCGACTTGGAGCTGTACTGCTTCCACGGGTCCGGGATGACCGAGCGCGATCCGTAGCTGTCGGGCGCCGCGAAGTCGGTGACCGGCATGTCCTCGAGGTAGCCGCTCATGAACTCGTTCCAGACCTTCGCCGCGGTGCTGCCGCCCTGGACCTTGCCGCCGCGCATCTCGCACTGGCACGACGGGTCGCCGATCCACACCGCGGTCGACAGCTCCGGGGTGAACCCGACGAACCAGACGTCCGCGTTGATGCCGCCGTCGGCCTCGTTGGTTCCGGTCTTGCCGGCCGCGGGGCGTCGGTCCGGTAGCGACCCGCCCTTGTAGGTGCCGCCGGTGACGACGGCCTCGAGCGCGACGGTCGCCTGTCGTGCGGAGTTCACCGAGATCGCCTGCTCCGTCGCAGGCTGGTACTCGTAGAGCACGTTGCCGTTGCGGTCCTCGACCTTGGTCACGAAGTGCGGCGGGTTGAACTTGCCGTCGTTCGCGATCGCCGCGTACGCAGCTGCCATCTCGAGGGGGCGGACGTCGACGCCACCGCCGAGCGTCATCGACTTCACGGGCGTCGCGTCCTCGAGGCTGTTGATGCCGAGCTTCTTGGCGACCTCGATCACCTTGTCGCCGCCGACGGCCTCCTGCAGCCGGACGAAGGCGCAGTTGTTCGACGACGCCGTCGCCCGGATCAGGTCGAGCGTGCCGCCCTTGCAGCCCGAGGGCCACGACGTGGTCGATGACGGCAGCTCCCAGTCGTCGTAGAGCGACCGCGGTGCGGGCGACGCCGAGATCGAGTCGCGCACCGAGTGGCCCTCTTCGAGCGCGGCGAGCAGCGTGAAGGTCTTGAACGACGAACCGGGGCTGCGGCCACCGGCGGGCAGCGCGACCTCGACCAACCCCTTGCCCTCGATGTTCGTCTCGCCGACGACGGCACGCACCGCGCCGGTCGCCGGTTCGACCGAAGCCACCACGGCGACCGTCGACGGGTTCCGCTCCTTGATCGGGTTGTTCGCGGACGCGGCCTCGGCCAGCATCTGCGCCCGCGGGTCCATGGTCGAGGTGATCGTGAGACCGCCGTTGAAGATCAGGTAGCGACGGAGCTCCTCGGTGGGCGCCAACCACTCGGCCTTCAGCAGCTCGTCGCGGATGCGGCGCTCGAAGTAGGTGAGGTCCCGCGAGCTCGCCGAGGAGGCCACGGTCTGCGCCTCGGTCGGCAACGGTCCGGCGGCGATCATCGCGGCCTCGTCCTCGGTGACCAGGTCCTGTTCCACCATGCGCCGCAGGACGACCTCTCGACGCTCGGTCGCGACCTCGGGGTAGCGGATCGGGTCGTAGTAGTTCGGGTTGCGGATGAGCGACGCGATGACCGCGGCCTCGGGGTAGCCGATCTCGGACGCCGGCTTGCCGAAGTACACCTGCGACGCCGCCTCGACCCCGTAGGCACCCCGCCCCAGGTAGACCAGGTTCAGGTACTGCTCGAGGATCCGGTTCTTGCAGTCGACCTTCTCGACCTCCTTGCAGAACTGGTTCTCGAGCTGGATGGCGAGGCTCGCCTCCTTCACCTTTCGCGACAGGGTCTTCTCCGAGCCCACGAGCGACAGCTTCACGAGCTGCTGGGTGATGGTCGAACCGCCCTGGGAGATCCCGCCGGCGTCGGAGTTGGCCCGCACGGCGCGCAGCACCGACTTCGCGCTCACACCGTCGTGGCGGTAGAAGTCCGCGTCCTCGACCGCGAGCACGGTGTCGATCAGCGGCTCGGACACCTGGTCCAGCGTGACGACGCGGCGGTTCTCGGCACCGACGAGGCCACCGGCGGGCTGGCCGTACATGTCGAGGATCTTGCTGCCCTCGGGGAGCTGCGGCAGCGCGATGTTCGACGCCGACTCGAACGACGCGGCGTGACGCATCTCGCCGATCTGCGGGATCAGCTGCGAGCCGATCAGTCCGATCGCGCAGACACCGGCGACGACGATCAGCGAGAAGCGGAGGAGCAGGGAGACGGTTCGTGACATGACAGGCTGTACGGACGCGCTGCCCGACCGGGTGACGCCACGGCGACAGGCTATCCGTGTCCCGGTGCCCGGCCGGGGCGCCCGCACACCGGCTCGGCGACCACCTGAGAAAGGACTCCGATGACACAGGCAGCCAGGGGGTTCGGCCGGCTGCGCCGTCGCCGGGCCGGGGCGACCGTCGCGCTCGGCGGCGCCGGCTACATCGCCGTGGTGCACGCACTCGCCGCGCAGTCCGCGGGAATGCGCGTCACCGCGGTCGCGTCGAACGGCGGCAGCTCCGCGAGGCACCTCGCCGGTGAGCTCGACGCCCGTCGCTGCCGTCCCGACGACCTTCCCGCGGGTGCCGACGTGCTCGTGGTCGCCACTCCGCCCGACCACCACGTCGACCTGGCGCTCCAGGGCCTCGCCGCGGGCGCGTCGGTGCTCGTCGAGAAGCCGCTCGCGCCGACGCTCGCCGACGCGGACCGGCTGATCGACGCGGCCCGCCGGACCGAGCAGGCCGGCACACCGGTGCGGATCCGCTGCGCCGAGAACCTGGTGCACGCACCGTTCTGGCGCGCCACGCTCGAACGTCGGCCGTCGCTGGGCACGCTCGGCCACCTGTCGCTGCGGACCCGCCAACCACCGCCGGACTGGGGGCACTTCGGTCGCCCCCTCGACGCCGGCGGCGTGCTGTTCGACCTGGGCCCACACCCGATCGCACTCGCGCTCGGCCTGGCCGACGAACCGGTCGTCGGAGTCTCCGCGCGACTGACGTCGACCCGCGACGACGGCGCGGACGACGACGCCTCGCTGCGGATCCGCTTCGTGTCGGGACTCGTCGCGGACCTCGACGTGTCCTGGACCGCGGACACACCGCAGTGGGACGCCCAGGCCGCGAGCGACCTCGGCGTGCTGCGCATCGAGCTGCTGCCCGAGGTGCTGCTCGAGCACGACGGCGAGCCGGTCGCGCTCCCCTCCCGGTACGAGGTCGCCGATCCGCGCCTCGAGCAGTTCGGCTACGTCGACCAGCTGCTCGACCTGACCAGCGGGGCGGCCGACCGCGGGCAGGACCTCGACGCTGCCCGGACCGTGCTCGAGGTCATCTGCGCCGCCTACCGCTCCGCCGGGCTCGACGGGGCCGAGGTCACGGTGCCCTTCACCGGCGACCGCACCGCGACGCCGATGGAGTTGTGGCGCCGCCGATCGTGATCCGACCGAAACAGCCAGGAAACACTGGATGGTGACACTCGGGCGGTGATCGATGTCGTGGACGACGCCGCCGCTGTCTTCGACGGCCCGCTGCACGGGCTGGTCGTCGGCGTCACCGCAGATCGTCGTGCAGAAGAGCAGGCCGAGCTGCTCGCACGACGCGGCGCGAGGGTCCTGCACGGCCCGACGGTCCGCACCCTGCCCCTGACCGACGGCGACGCGTTGTCCTCGGCGACCGACGCCTGCATCGCCGAGCCGCCCGACCTGGTCGTGCTGTCGACGGCGCTCGGGGTGCGGGCGTGGTCCGAGGCGGCAGAGGGCCGCGGCGTCGGCGACGAGCTCAGCGCCGCGTTCAGCGACGCGCAGATCCTCGCGAGGGGGCCCAAGGCGAGCGGCGCGGCGCTGACCGCCGGCTGGGACGTCGACTGGGTGTCGCCGCTGGCCAGCGCCGCCGACATGGTGCGCAAGCTCGACGAGATCGGCGTCCGCGGCCGTCGGGTCGCCGTGCAACTCGACGGCCGCAGCGAGCCGGTGCTCGCGGATGCCGTCCGGGCCCTCGGCGCCGAGGTCGTCGCCGTGCCGGTCTACAAGTGGGAGCTGCCCCGGGACGCGGCGCCGGCCACCCGTCTGATCGAGGCCACGGTGCACGGCTCGGTCGACGCCGTGACCTTCACGTCGTCACCCGCCGTGTGGAACACCGAGCACCTCGCCACCGTGGCGGGCCTGCGCGAGGAGTTCAGGGAACGGCTCGCCGGCAGCGTCACCGCCGTGTGCGTCGGGCCGATCTGCGCGGCAGCAGCAGAGGCGGCCGGCTACACGAACATCGTGCAGCCGACCCGGGCCCGACTCGGCTCGATGGTGAAAGCGCTCGCCGCGCACGTCGTCTCGCACCGCTCCGTGCTGCAGCTGGGATCGTCCGAGATCGAGCTGCGCGCCACCGCCGTCGTCGTCGACGGCGAGCTCGTCGAGCTGACCCCACGCGAACGCGACGTCTTCGCCGTCCTCGCGCGCCGACCGGGCGCGGTGGTGACCAAGGGACAGCTGCTGGCCGAAGTGTGGCGAGGGGCGGCCGACGGCCACGCCGTCGAGGTCACCATCGGCCGTCTGCGTCGACGGCTCGGCTCGTCGGTCCCGATCAGGACGGTGCCACGCCGCGGCTACCGCATCGACACCGGAACCCTCACAGCCACTTCCGGAGGCCGTGCGCACCACGTCACCGACGCGTGACCGGCTCCCCACGAGACCGCAACAGAGGGTCCGTACGTTCGCTGCCATGGCAGCACCGAAGATCCCCCCGGCGACACTCGACATCCCACGGGCGAAGCGAGCGGGCCTCCCCGTCGACCTCACCCGCCTGACCGCCGAGGGTGACCACTGGCTCTCCCCCGACGACCGGTACTCGCTCAAGACCCACGGGGTGTGCCCCCAGGGCCAGGACGCGATGTTCATGGTGCGGGTCCGGGTGCCCGGCGGAGTGCTCCTCGCAGCGCAGGCCCGCGGCGTCGCCCGCCTGGCCCGGGCGATCGGCTCGGACTGGATCCACCTGACGACCCGCCAGAGCATCGAGCTCCACTGGGTCGAGGCACGTCGGGTCGAGGGCCTGATCTCGTCACTCGAGGAGCTCGGCCTCACGACGAGGTCGGCATGCGGACACACGCTGCGCAACGTCATGTGCTCCGAGGACGCGGGCCTCGGGCTCGAGGAGCCCTTCGACTGCTTCCCCGACGCCCGTCTCGCCAGCGACACGATCGTGGCGCGTTCGGCAGCGCTCAACGTGGTGCTCCCGAGCCGCATCAACCTGGCGTTCGGCGGCTCACCACGCTGCCGCGAGGACGCGCCGCTGAACGACGTGGCGTTCGTGTCCACGGTCCGTGACGGCCGAGCGGGCTACGAGGTATGGGCGGGCGGCAGCCTCGGGAAGTCCCCCCGCCTCGGGATCGTGGTGGCCGAGTGGGTGGACCGCACCGAGGTCCTCGCCGCGGTCGAGGCCGTCATCGACGTGTTCGTCGCCCACGGCGACTTCGAGCGTCCGGCCAAGGGACGGATGAAGTTCGTGGTCGAGTCGCTCGGCGCCGACGGCTTCATCGCCGCCTGGCGCGCCGCGTTCGACGCGGCGCTCGACCGGGCACATCCGACACCCCCGCTCGTCGAGGTGCTCCACGAGGCGGATCAAGTGGCGATCCTGTCGCAGCTGCCGCCGGGCGGCTGGTCCGAAGGGGTGCGACCGCAGCGGATGCCCGGGCGGGCGCTCGTCAGCATCGCGCTGCCGCTCGGCGACACCAACGGGTCCGAGTTCGAGTTGCTCGCGGATCTCGCCGAGCGCCACTCCGACGGCGCGTTCGTGCTGTCGCGGGACCAGAACGTCGTGCTGCGCGACGTGGCGCTCGCCGATCTGCCTGCGATCCGCGCGGCACTGGCCGTGCGGGGCCTCGGCCTGCTCGGCGACGACGATGTCGTCGACATCCGCGCCTGCACCGGCGCCACGGTCTGCGCCGTGGGCATCACCGACGCTCCCGGTGCCGCCCGTCGCCTCGCCGAGCTGCCGTCGCTGCGACGAGCCGACGCACTGCGAGTCTGGGTGTCGGGCTGCCCGAACTCGTGTGCACAGCACCAGGCTGCGGACATCGGGCTCGCCGGGTCCAAGGTCCGCATCGGGGGGCGCACCACCGACGGCTACCACGTCTTCCTCGGCGCCGAGATCGAGCGCGGGGTCGTCGGAGAGGTCGTCGGCAGGGTCGGCGACGACGACCTGCTCGCCACCGTCGACGCGCTCGTCGGACTGTGGAACGCCACCCGGCGAGCGGGTGAACCGATCGGCCGGACGTTCCGTCGTGTCGGCCTGGACGCGGTGACCGCCCACCTCGAGGCCGTGCTCGCGCACCGGTGGGCCACCGGCGCCGAGCCCGACCTGCTGGACCGCGCCGCCACGCCGGTCGCGATCGCCGGCTGATCGCCCGTCCCCGAACCCCAGACACATCCCCGAACCCCATCCACCTCCAGCCTCGTCACCCAGCCCCATCACCCAGCCCCATCACGTTGTTCAGAGGAGTTCCGTCATGCCCGTGTCCGTGCCAGAAGCCATCGAGGAGGCCGGCGCACTCGCCGGCACGAAGTCGAAGGGAGCGTCGGACCCCCGACGGTTCCTGCTGTCCGCCGTGCTCGCCGGCGCGTTCGTCGGCATCGCGATCGTGCTGCTGCTGAGCGTCGGCGCCCCGCTCGTCGCCGCCGGCTCGCCGCTCGCGAAGCTGATCATGGGATCGGTGTTCGGCATCGCCCTGACGCTCGTGGTGTTCGCCGGGGGCGAGCTCGTCACCGGCAACATGATGGTGATGACCCAGGGTGCGATCGGCCGCAGCGTCACGTGGTCGCGTGCCGGGCTCGTGTGCCTGTTCGCCCTGGTCGGCAACTTCGTCGGGTCGGTGCTGCTCGCCGCGATCGTGCACGGCACCGGCCTGTTCGGCAGCGGTCCGGCCTCGGAGCTGCTCGCCTCGACCGTCGCCGCCAAGGACGCGGCATCGGGGCCGCAGCTGTTCTGGCGGGCGGTGCTGTGCAACACCCTGGTCTGCCTCGGGCTCTGGATGGCATCGAGGACCCGCTCCGACGCCGCGAAGCTCGCGGTGCTGTGGTGGGCGCTGCTCGCGTTCATCGCCTCGGGCTTCGAGCACTCCGTGGCCAACATGACGACCTTCTCGCTCGCCGCGTTCGAGGGCACCGGCACGTGGGCGATGCTCGGCCGGAACCTGTTGTGGACCGTGCCCGGGAACCTGGTGGGCGGCGCCGTCCTGGTCGGCGCCGTCTACGCCTACCTGGGTCGACCGACCACGGTGCCGGCCGCTGCGGCCGTCCCGACCGGTTCGGTGCAGCCCGCCCGTCGCCCGGAGGTCATCGCCTCCTGACGACGGTTGCACCCGAGTGACCCGCCCACGCCGGTGGGCGGGTCACTCGCGTCACTTGACGATCTGGATGGTGACGATCTCCCAGACCGAGTTGCCGGCGTGGTCGGTGCCGACGACGGAGTACGTGTGCTCGCCCACGCCGAGCGCCGAGGCCTTCGTGCCGGCCGCCGGACACTGGTTCGTCTGGCTCCGCAGTCCCGAGCGGTCGTCACGGACCGAGCAGCCGAGGGACACGACTTCGGAGGTGCGGAACGTCCGCTGAGGGTTCGCGACGGTGACCCTCGGTGGGGTGCTGTCGATCCGCAGCGGACCGACACGTTGAGTGCTGACGTTGCGGTCCTCGTCCATCGCGGTCACGGTCGCGACGTGCCCTTCGGTGAAGCGGACCGGCGACGGGCAGGTTCGCACCCCGATGCCAGCGTCCGTGCATCGGAAGGAGACTGTGACCGCACCACGGCTCCACGGCATCGTCGAGGCGTTCACCGACGGGGTGATGACCGGGCCGGTCTCGTCGAACATGAAGTAGAGCACCGGCCAGTTGACCTCCTCGGTGGTCCACGGCAGGTCGGCCGCCATGTTCGGGTACTCGTTGGGGCGGGCGACGCCGGACCGTCGACCGTTGCACTCGAGTTGGAAGTTCGAGACGTTCCAGTCGGGGGCGAACTGGTGGTCGAACAGGTCGCCGAACCACTCGCCGCTCTGGTTGCCCGGACGCAGCTCCATCACCCGCCGAGCGCCCCCGGAGACCATGACCACCTGGCAGTTCCGTCCCGCTGGAACTCGGCTCACGACCGCGGAGATCGTGCGCTCAGGCTGCAGCGCGAAGTCGACCGTGCGCTGCGCACCCGGCTGGAGGTGGACCACCGACGCGGTGCGGCGGTGCGCGCCCGCTGGATACCAGAGCGGCGCCGTCGAGCCCGGGGACGTCGGGCCGGCGAGGGACCCGCACGCACCGAGTCGACCCGGGACGGGGTTGAGTCCCTGGAAGCGATACCGACCGTCGGCATCGGTCGAGGTCGTGATGTCTGACGTCCCGCCGCCGGACTCGTTGTCGACCACCCATCGGACGCAGCGATCGGCGACCGGCGCGCCCTCGGCGGCGACGATGCCGTCGAGCTCGGCGCCGGGCACCATGGTGACGGCAACCGACGCCGAGCCGGAGAGCTCCACCCGGCGCACCTCGGCCTGCTCCTCCCGGAAGACGCCGTTGGAGTACTGGAACCGCGCCAGGTCGGGATCGCTCAGCACCCCGTTCTGACAGGCGGCGACCCTCACCCAGAACGACCCGGGCGCCAGGCCCTGCAGCACCGCTCGGCCGGCGTCGTCGGTCTCGCCCGTCGCACCGCCTCCGAGTCCGCCGACGCCCGGCCCCATGACCGACTGCGGCCTGGCCGCGGTGCTCACGCACAACCCTGCACGCGGTGCGCCGGACCGGTCCACGACGTCCACGGTGATCGTGCCCCCGGGGCGGAGCCGCGCATCGATCCCGGTGGTCACCACACCCGAGCGCACGACGACGGTCTTCTGCAGGCGCTCGAGCTCGGCGATCGTGGCGGCGATCGGCTCGTGGAGCCCTGGGTACGGGAGAACGTGACACCCCAGTTGCCCGGGTCGAGACCGTCGATCCGGTACGTCCCGTCGGTCGCGAGGTTCGAGTATGAGTTCAGGCTGTAGCCCATCGGCGTGACGCAGATGCCGCTGTCCGGCCCGACCGGAGCGCCGGACGCGTCGGTCACCCGACCGGTGATGGACCCCGGCTCCGCTGCGCTCGCGGAGCCGGGTGCAGAGAGCGCAAGCGTGATCACCGCGATCGCGGCGAACGCCGTGCCGATCACTCGGCGCCGGCGCCCGGGGGCTCCTGGTCGCACCACACCGCCGCCGCTCGCGTCGTCACGCTCGTCCGACATCGCCCCTCCGTCCCGTGTCGAGCGGCGAACGGTAGCGGGCACAGCCATCACCGGCACAATGAGCACGCCACGATGAGCGCGCGGGGTGACGGCCCTGAGACGACCGCAGCCCGGCCAGGAGGCCGGGCTGCGGTGCAGATCTCGTGATCGGGCCGTGGCGGCCCGAGGCGGGTCAGCTCAGAAGTCGTCGTCGAGTGCGAACTCGCCGTCGACGCCGGTCTGGTACGCCGAGACGGTGCGCTCGAAGAAGTTGGTCAGCTCCTGCACGTCCTGGAGCTCCATGAACGCGAACGGGTTCTTCGAGCCGTACACCTTGGGCAGGCCCAGGGTGACCAGTCGCTGGTCGGCGACGAACTGCAGGTACTCGCGCATGTCGGGCAGCGACATGCCGGGGATGCCCTGGGAGAGCAGGTCCTCGGCGAACTGGTACTCGACCTCGACCGCCTCGGAGATCATGGCCGTCACGTTGGCGGCGAGCTCGTCGTCGAAGAGCTCCGGCTCTTCACGACGGACCTGCTCGATGACCGAGAACGCGAAGTTCATGTGGCAGCTCTCGTCGCGGAACACCCAGTTGGTGCCCGACGCCAGACCGTTCAGCAGGCCCTTCGAGCGCAGGAAGTACACGTAGGCGAACGCCCCGTAGAAGAACAGCCCCTCGATGCACGCCGCGAAGCAGATGAGGTTCAGCAGGAACATCTTGCGGTCGCCGCGGCTGCGCAGCTCGTCGAGGGAGTTGATCGAGTCGATCCACTTGAAGCAGAACTCGCCCTTGCGGCGGATCGAGGGGATGTTCTCGATCGCGCTGAACGCCTCGGCGCGCTCCTTCTGGTCCGGGATGTAGGTGTCGAGCAGGGTCAGGTAGAACTGGACGTGCAGCGCCTCTTCGTAGAGCTGGCGCGACAGGTACATGCGCCCCTCGGGGCTGTTCACGTGCTTGTAGAGGTTGAGCACGAGGTTGTTCGACACGATCGAGTCACCCGTCGCGAAGAACGCGACCAGGCGGTTGATCAGGTGACGCTCGGCGGGGACCAGCTTGCGCTGCAGGTCGACGATGTCGTCGGAGAAGTCGACCTCTTCGACGGTCCAGGTGTTGCGGATCGCGTCGCGGTACATGTCGTAGAACTGCGGGTACCGCATCGGCCGCAGCGTCAGGTTGAAGCCGGGATCGAGCAGGTTGCCGACCGGGCGTTCCGCGCCGTCGGTCAGGTCGATCGGTTCGGCGAAGGTCGGTTCGAGTGCGGTGTTGTCGAGGTTCTCTGCGAGCGACATCTGTGCGTTCTTTCGTGTCGAGGAGGCGGTGTTCGAAGGGGCGGGTCAGCCGGCCGTCACTGGCAGGCTTCGCACGACTCGGGGTTCTCGAGGGAGCAGGCGAGCGCCTCTTCGTCGGTGAAGGTCTTCTCGGTGCCGTCCTGCGCACCGGCATCGGCCGCGTCGGTCGACTCCTTGGTCGGCAGCGGCGTGGCCGGCACACCACCGCCGTTGGGGCCGTCGGGGCCTCCCGCCGGGGTGGTCGTCTTGTTGATGCGGGTCGCGGGCCGCGAACGCAGGTAGTAGGTCGTCTTGAGACCCTGCTTCCAGGCGTGCATGTACATGGAGCTGAGCTTCCCGATCGTCGGGGACTCCATGAACAGGTTCAGCGACTGCGACTGGTCGATGTAGGCGCCGCGGTCGGCGGCCATGTCGATCAGCGAGCGCATCGGGATCTCCCACGCGGTGCGGAAGATCGCCCGCACGTCCTCGGGGATCTCGGCGATGTCCTGCACCGAGCCCTCGGCCCGCTTGATCGCCGAGATGATCGACTCCGTCCAGAGTCCACGAGCCTGGAGCTCGCGCACCAGGTACGAGTTGATCTGCAGGAACTCACCCGAGAGCGTCTCGCGCTTGAACAGGTTCGAGACCTGCGGCTCGATGCACTCGTAGCAACCGGCGATCGAGGCGATCGTCGCGGTCGGGGCGATGGCGATGAGCAGCGAGTTGCGCAGGCCGTCCTTGGCGATCTTCTTCTTCAGGTCGGCCCAGCGGGCAGGGTCGGTCGGGGTGACGCCCCACAGGTCGAACTGCAGGTCGCCCTTGGCGGCGCGGGTCTCGTTCCAGCCGCCGTGGGTGCCGGCGGCTGCCGCCAGCAGGTTCGAGGCGGTCAGTGCGTTGAAGTAGATCTCCTCGGAGATGCGGGCCGACAGCACGCGGGCCTCGTCGGAGTCGAAGGGCAGACGCAGCTTGAAGAAGACGTCCTGCAGACCCATGATCCCGAGCCCGACCGGGCGCCACTTCGAGTTCGAGTTGTCCGCGGCGTCGGTCGGGTAGAAGTTGATGTCGACGACCCGGTCGAGGAAGGGCACCGCCAGGCGGACGACCTCGGCCAGACGATCGAAGTCGAACGCCAGCGTGCCGTCGGCACCCGGGCGCACCATGGCGCCGAGGTTGACCGAGCCCAGGTTGCAGACCGCGGTCTCGGCCTGGTTGGTGACCTCGAGGATCTCGGTGCACAGGTTCGACAGGTGCACGACGTTGGGCGTGCCGTCCGAGGCCAGGGTGCCGGTCTGGTTGCACTTCTCGTTCGAGGAGTCCTTGAAGGTCATCCAGCCGTTGCCGGTCTCGGCGAGGGACCGCATCATCCGGCTGTAGAGCTGACGAGCGGGGATCTGCTCCTCGAAGAGGCCCTCGTTCTCGGCCTGCAGGTACGCCTCTCGGAAGTCGTCGCCGTACAGGTCGACCAGATGCGGGACCTTCTTCGGGTCGAAGAGGCTCCACTGCCAGTCCTGCTCGACGCGCTCCATGAACAGGTCGGGGACCCAGTTGGCCAGGTTGAGGTTGTGCGTCCGGCGAGCGGCGTCGCCGGTGTTCTCCTTGAGCTCGAGGAACGCCTCGATGTCGGCGTGCCAGGTCTCGAGGTACACGCACGCCGCACCCTTGCGACGGCCGCCCTGGTTGACCGCGGCGACCGAGGAGTCGAGCGTCTTGAGCCACGGGACGATGCCGTTGGACAGACCGTTGGTGCCGCGGATCAGCGAGCCGCGCGAACGGATCCGGCTGTAGGACAGGCCGATGCCGCCGGCGTGCTTCGACAGACGGGCGACGTCGCGGTAGCGGTCGTAGATCGCGTCGAGGTTGTCCTCGGGCGAGTCGAGCAGGTAGCAGCTCGACATCTGCGGGTGGGTGGTGCCCGAGTTGAACAGCGTCGGCGACGACGGCAGGTAGTCGAGCGACGAGATCAGCTCGTAGAACTCGATGGCCTCTTCCGGCGAGGTCGACAGGCCGCACGCGACGCGCATGAGGAAGTACTGCGGCGTCTCGATGACGTTGCGGGTCTCGGGGTGGCGCAGCAGGTAGCGGTCGTAGACGGTGCGCAGGCCGAAGAACTCGTAGAGCCAGTTGCGCTCCGGGAGGATCGCGTCGTTCAGCTTGCGGGCGTGCGTGGCGACCATCGCGGCGGTCTCGTCGCCGATGATGCCCTGCGCCTGGCCCAGCGCCACGGACTGCGAGAAGGAGTAGATGTCCTGGTTCTGGACCTCCTTGTCGATCACCGTGGCGAGCAGGCGGGCGGCGAGGCGCGAGTAGTTCGGCTCCTCGGCGATGAACGCCGCCGCGGTGCGGATCGAGAGGTTGTCGAGGTCCTCGGTGGTGGCACCGTCGACCAGGCCGGAGATCGTGCGGGTGGCGACGCGCATGGAGTCGACCTGCTCGAGGCCCGCGGCGCAGCGAGCGACCGCACGGACGATCTTGTTCAGATCGACCGACTCGAGGCTGCCGTCGCGCTTTCGGACGCGCATCTGGGTTCCCAGGTCGCTGTCGACCACCTCTGGGGAGTCGTCGAGCACCTCGATCTCACGAACGTCTTCCGAAAGCGCCACCGTGTCCACCGATCCTCTGTCCGTCTGCTGCTGGCTGTCTGCTGCTGATCCACCCGGGCCCTGCGACCACTCACCGTGTGCACCGCCCTGTCGCACCGTCCCTGGACCTCGCGTCCGTGCAACAGGCTCGTGGCACCGCCCTCACGACCCGGCGCGGACGCCACGACGTGCTGGATTCCGGTGACCGCCCAATCACCAGATGTGGTGGCTCGCTGACCCCCACACCCCTACATCTTGGGGTGCAGAGCTGTAATTACAGTCGCGTAACTACGAGTCTGTCAACGCTATCGGACCCACCGCGGCGCACTTTCTCGGAAGCAGCCGGAGTTCGCGCGGAGTGATGTCGAAACCACCCCGCGGGGGGGGGGGGCGGCGCCGACCCGCACCGCCGGGACGAGAACACCGGCGGTATCGTCCGCAGGGTGCACCCGCCCGACGACCGCCCCTCGACCGCCGCTCCCGACACCTCGTGGTGGGACCCCGAGGCGATCCCCGCCGCCACCGTGCTGGTGGTGCGCGACGGTGCCGAGGGCGTCGAGGCGCTCATGCTGCGCCGGGACCGAGACCTGAGCTTCGCGGGTGGCACGTGGGTCTTCCCGGGCGGCCGGATCGATCCCGAGGACCACCCGGCCGAGGGTGTGGACCTCGAGGCCGCCGCGCTGCGGGCCGCCGTGCGAGAGGCGCACGAGGAGTCGGGCCTGGTGCTCGACCCCCTGCTGCTGCGCCGATGGTCCCACTGGACGCCGCCGCCCGAGAGCCCGCGGCGCTTCACGACCGCGTTCTTCGTGGCCGCCGTCCCCGCCGACGCCGGCGAGATCGTCGTCGACGACGGCGAGATCAGGGAGTTCCAGTGGCGTCGACCCGCCGAGATGCTCGAACGCCGTGACGCGGGCGAAGTCAGCCTCACTCCCCCCACGTTCATCACCCTGCAACAGCTGACGCACCACCGCGACGTCGCCTCGGCGGTGTCGGGCCGCCAGGTCGTCGAGCACTTCTCGACGCGCATCGCGTTCGTCGGCGACCTGGTCGTCGCGATGTACCACGGCGACGTCGGCTACGAGACCGGCAACGCCGAGCAGGACGGGCCGCGCCACCGTCTTTCGATGGGCCCGACCTGGACGTACGAACGGGTGCCGTGACCGAGGACGAGGCCGCCCCCGACGCGACGGATGTGCGCGTTCGACTGCGGCGTCTCGCCGCCTGGGCCGGCCGCTCGAAGCTCGCCTTCACGCTGTGGGTCGTGGTCTGCACCCTGGTGGTGGTGCCGCTGGTCTACAACCCCACGGTGCAGCTCGGCCCTGGCACCGTCGACGCCAGCTTCGTGCCGTCGGTGCACGGTCGCACCGAGCTCGGCGTGCCGCCGCTCGGTGCGGTCCGGGCCTCGACGCACGTCGCGCCCGTCGAGCTGCGACTCGAGCTGAAGGAGGTCGACGTCCTCGACGCGATCGGCCCCCAGGACGGCCGGGCGCCGGTCGACCTCGACGATCCGGTGCCGATCATCGAGGCCGAGATCCGCGACGACCTGGGCGCCGCGCTCACGAAGCTGGCAGTGACCATGGCGCTGTTGTCGGTCGCCGTCGGCGTCGCGGCCGCGGCGGCGTTCCCCGGCCGGCGCAGCCTCCGCCGAGTGCTCGCCGGCGCGGGCATCGCCCCGTTGAGCATCGCGGTCCTGCTCCTCCCCGCAGCGCTGACCTACGACGCCGACCAGT